>JAYSSW010000583.1:0-1657 GCA_043720335.1 Planctomycetia bacterium | reverse complement strand
TCGGTGTAGAAGGGTTCGCCGTCGGCGTTGAAGCCGATGCCGCCGGGGGAGCGGACGCCGCTGGTGGTGGGGATCCACTTGCCGTCGAGGGTGACCTTGCCGGCCCAGCCGCGGAACTTGCTGCTGGAGCTGAACGAGCCGGTGAGGCAGAGGGTGATCCAGAGGTTGTCGTCCTTGTCGAAGCGGGAGCCGAAGGCGTACTCGTGGTAGTCGCCGTTGACTTCCCAGCCGTCGGAGACGACTTCGAAGCGGTCGGCCCTGCCGTCGCCGTCGGTGTCCTTGATTCGGGAGACGTCGCAGCGCTGGACGAGGTAGAGCCAGCCGTTCTTGTGCCAGGCGAGGCCGAGGATCTCGTGCAGTCCGTGGGCGAAGCGGGTGAACTTGGCGTCCTTGGGGTTGTCGGTGAGGCCGTTGTCGATGATCCAGATCTCGCCGCGGCGCGTGCCGACGGCGATCTTGTTGCCCGGCATCGTCTCGATGGCGCCGGCTTCCAGCACTTCGCCTTCGGGGGTGGTGTAGCGGTGGATCTTGTAGAACTCGTCCTCGTCGAGCGGGTTCTGCGCGACCGCTTTCGGCTTCGGCTTCTTCGGCTGCTGCGCCAGCGACGAGTTTGCCGCCGCGAGCACCAGCCCGGCGACGAGCAGGGGGAACAGGAGGTATTTCATGGGAACCTTCGGGTGATTTCAGATTTTGGATTGCAGATTTCAGATTTCAAGAGCGTGCAAGCCCCACCATGAGCGAAGCGATTGGTGGGGGTCGAACCCCCAGGAATCGCTTCGCTCATCCTGGGGCTTGGAGTGACTACCACACGTACTCGACCGCGAGCTTGGCGCTCTTGCCATCGAAGCGCACCGGCACGAGCAGTTCCATCCTGCCGCCGGCGTTGCGGATCACCGGCATCGCGGACGCCTCGATGCGCACGCGGTAGTCGTTGACGCGGAACCAGCCGTCGCCCAGCGCCTCGATCTTGTCGGCCACGGCGGCGCGGAACACCAGCTCCTCGACCGCCTTGTCGGTGGCGAGGATGAAGGCCCGCTTGATCGCCGGCGACGCCTTGGTCGTGACGGCGTTCAGCGTGTCCTCGATGGCGACACCGTGGTAGGTGTAGAGGAACGTCGGCCTCTGGTCGCGGGTGAGCTGGTAGCCCTGGAACTTGGCGCCCAGCTCCTTCGCCGACTTGCCGGGCCAAGGGTCGTCGGGCTTGGCGAGCACGGCGAAGGCGGGGCCGGCGGGGAGGTGAACGATGTTGTCGCCGAGGGGCGGCTCGAAGCCGACGCCGCGGTCGGTCCAGTGGCGTCGGGCGTCGATGAACGAGCCTTGCCAAATCATGGCGAGGCGGATGTCGTTGGCGTCGAAGGCGAGGTTGGCTTGTTCCGGGAAGCCGACGCCGATGGCGCGGGCGCCGGCGCCCTGGATGAAGTTGCGGTAAATGATCGCTTCCTTGTCGGGAACCAGTGCTATCGACGTCTTGTTGACGCCGAACGGGAGCGAGGCCGACTTGCCGTCGGCGAGGAACACCCAGATCGCTTCGATCTGGGCGGCGGCGGCGCCGTCGAGGATCTCGGGAAGCAGGGTCTTGCCGCCGGGCCAGGAGGTGGGCATGCGCGTGCCGGGGCGGAACGAGTTGGGGTCGAGCAGGTAGTGGTAGAACCACTCG
>JAYSSW010000582.1:0-1657 GCA_043720335.1 Planctomycetia bacterium | reverse complement strand
AAGATCCCCACGGAGCACCGAGAGAAACTGCAGTCCCTGATGACGCACCATTTCCAGACCTTCAAGCCAGCCTCATTCTTGGCCGCGTAGCGTATAGTAGGGTCTGGGTTCGTCTCAAAACGGGATTATCGAACCGCGAACCGGCGAACGCAAGGGCGAATGGAGGCGCATGCATGCCCTGGGCGCGGTAAACTACCCGCGTGACTTGTTTCGCTTCGGGGGGACGCGGGCCATGATTGACGCGGGTTTGCTGTCGCGGCGGCGGCTGTTGCAGTTCGGGGCCGGGGGATGTCTCGGCCTGAGCCTGGGGGGCTTGTGGAACGCCCAGGCGCGTGGCACGACCACCACCGAGCGAAGGCCGATCCGGGCCTGCATCTTCGTGTTCCTCTACGGCGGGCCGAGCCACATCGACACGTTCGATCCGAAGCCCGACGCCCCGGCCGAGGTGCGCGGCGACTTCAGTTCGATCACGACCTCCGCGACCGGCGTGCGCATCAGCGAGCACCTGCCGCGCATGGCCCGGCTGATGCACAAGGCGGCCATCGTCCGCAGCATGCACCACGCGGCCCACCTGCACGACTCCGGGTCGATCCACATGCTGACCGGCCGGCCGCTCGAAGGCCCCGACCGCGAGTTGTTCGCCCCGCTGCCGCAGCAGTTCCCCAGCTACGGCAGCGCGGTGGCGGCGCTGCGGCGCGACCACGTGTGCGACGTGCCGTTCGCGTCGCTGCCGTTCGTGTTCCACAACGTGGTGCCGACGCCATGCCAGGGGGGCGGCATGCTCGGCTCCGCCCACGACCCGCTGCGCATCGAGGTCGATCCGGCCCGGCGCGAGTACCAGGTCGAGGTGCTCCAGCCACGCGAGGGGCTGAACACGCAGCGGCACCAGACGCGCCGCAGCCTGCTGTCGTCGCTGTCGCAGGGGGCGCCCGGCGCGATGGGGGCGTTCTACGACCGTGCTTATCGCCTGCTCGAATCGGAGTCGATCCGCAACGCCCTCGACATCAACCGCGAACCGATGCACGTCCGCGAACGCTACGGCTTCAACACCACCAGCGCCGGCGACCCCGGCTTCGCCCACCAGATGCGCGGCCAGAACTTCCTGCTCGCACGGCGTCTCGTTGAGGCGGGGGTGCCGTTCGTCAACCTCTACGACTACAAGCAGCAGGGGCAGAACTGGGACGCCCACGCCCGCTGCACCGACCAGCACAAGAACACCCTGCTGCCGCCTCTGGATCGCGGGCTGTCGGCGCTGGTGGAGGATCTCGACACGCGCGGCCTGCTTGACTCGACGCTGATCGTCGTCGCTGGCGAGTTCGGCCGCACGCCGCGCATCAACGCCAGCGCCGGCCGCGACCACTGGCCCGAATGCGCCAGCGTGCTTCTGGTGGGCGGCGGCGTGGTCGGCGGGGCGGTCCACGGCTCCAGCGACCGCCTCGGCGCCTTCCCCACTTCCAACCCCACCATCCCCGGCGACCTGGCCGCGACGATCTTCGCCCGCTTCGGCATCGACCCCGCCACCGAGATCCACGACCAGGCCAACCGCCCCTACCCGCTCGCCGCCGGCCAGCCCCTGGCGTCGCTGTTCGGCGGATGAGCCTCGGCTCCCACGTCAGGAATCGTTGAACCGTCGAAAGCCCAGGGACAGCCGTCCCTG
>JAYSSW010000581.1:0-3749 GCA_043720335.1 Planctomycetia bacterium | reverse complement strand
GCACCGATAAGACCGGGACACTGACCAGGAATGAAATGACCGTGCGGGCCTTTGTGCTGGACCAGCGGCGCGTCGAAGTGACCGGCACGGGATATGCTCCAGAGGGCACGTTTCAGGACGGCGACAAGCCCGTGGACCCGCGCTCCGACGATCACCTCGCTCTGGCCCTGCGAATCGGCATGTTGTGCAACGATGCCAAGGTGGAACGCACGGACGGACACCACGCCGTACTCGGCGACCCGACCGAGGCGGCTCTCGTCGTCGCGTCGGAAAAAGCAGGAATGACTCAAACCGCCCTGGCCCTCGAATTTCCGCGCATCAGCGAAGTGCCGTTCGACAGCACCAGCAAGCGCATGGTCACCGTGCATCGCACGACGCCAGGTCGGACATTGGCTTTCATCAAGGGTTCGCCCGCGACGTTGATCGCGGCGAGCAGCGCTCAGGTCCGGGCCGAGGGAGTGACGCCCCTCACGCCGGAGGACCGCCAGCGCTGGGAGGAGGCGAATCAGGAGTTGGCTGGCACGGCGCTGCGTGTGCTCGGCCTGGCGTATCGCGAACTGCCGGAGGGCTACAACGAGGGCGATCTCGCCCGGGACTTGACCTTCGTTGGCCTGGTCGGCATGAGCGACCCGCTCCGCGACGAGGCCAAAGCCGCCATCGACACTTGTCGGGCGGCGGGCATACGGATCGTGATGATCACCGGCGACCAGCAGCCGACGGCGGCCGCGATCGCGCGACAGTTGGGGATCGACCGCGATCTCGATGGGAGTCCCTTGCGCACCGTCCACGGTCGCGAGCTGATCGACCTGGACGTCGCGGGCTGGAAACGTGCGGTGGCCGACGCGGCCGTGTTTGCCCGCGTCTCGCCCGAGCACAAGTTGCAGATCGTCGAGGCGCTGCAGCAGCAGGGACACGTTGTCGCCATGACGGGCGACGGAGTGAACGATGCCCCGGCCTTGAAGAAGGCGGACATCGGCATCGCCATGGGCATCAAGGGCACCGAGGTCGCCAAGGAAAACGCCGACATGGTCATCACCGACGACAACTTCGCCAGCATCGTCGGCGCCGTCGAGCAGGGGCGGATCATTTACGGGAACATTCTCCGGTTCCTCCAGTACCTGCTCTCCTGCAACTTTTCGGAAATCCTCACGGTATTCATCGCCCTCATGATCGGCTGGCCTCTGCCGCTGGTGGCCCTGCAGATCTTGTGGCTGAACTTGATCACCGACATCTTCCCCGCCTTCGCCCTCGCGCTGGAGCCGTCGGGCCCCGATGTCATGAAGCGGCCGCCACGCGGCCCGCAGGAGCCACTGCTGCCTCCCCGTTTCCTCGTCCTGATCGTCTGGCAAGGGATGCTGCTCGCCGGGGTCACTCTCCTCGCATTTTTCGTCGGCATGCGTTGGCACGGGAGCGAGGGCGAGGGCTTGCGCCAGGCGACCACGATGGCGTTCATGACGCTGGCCCTCGCTCAGGTCTTCCATGCCTTCGACGCGCGGTCCCAGCAGAGGTCGGTGTTCACCAGCCGGCTGTTCACGAATGTGTGGCTCTGGGCGGCGGTGGCGATTTGTCTGATCCTCCAAGCCGCAGCGGTCTACGTGCCGCTCTTGCAGCAGGTGCTGCACACCGTTCCGCCGTCTGCTTCGGACTGGGGAGTGATCGCAGCCTGCTCACTGACGCCGGTGGCCGTGGTCGAACTGGTCAAGGTGATGCAGCGAGTGACAGCGCGGAGCGCGCCGCCTTGAAATTGGTTGGCCTTGCACAAGAAGCATTTTGAGGCGGACTGGAATGGTGCCGCCGAACCAAACGCTGCACCTGACCCTCAGGCATGACGGCATATCGAAGTCCACAACTTGCCCGCCCGCAGGTGAACTTGGAAGGCTCGGACCCCTTCGTCTCGGAGCTTTCGGCACAAGCACGCTTCGTTCGCGCTGCTTGTCGCGCCGGCCACTGCGGGCGATAATCTCCGCATGAACAAGCTCTACCAGCGCATCGACGGCGTGCTGCACTGCCACGAGGCCTGGGTCGCCGACAGCCTGGTCATCGAGCACTGGGGCGTCGTCGGCGAGCGCGTCGACGCGGCTGAACTCCTCGTTGGAGCAGTCGCGCCGCCACGCGGGCGGGACGTTCGACTTCCCCTGAGGGCGCGCAGCTCAACTCGGTGTTCGGCGGCGAGGTTCTCGGCAGTTGGCCTCAAAGATCGCTGTCGGTCAATCCGGCGTCGCGCATGATTCCACGCTGAGTGCTCGGTTTCAGGTCTTGGTTGCCATGGACAGGGACGACGGTTCGCCGACCCGTGACAGCATGCCGATAGACGTGGTGGCTGCCGTTGATACGGGCGAGCGTCCAGTCTCGCTGTTCAAGCACGCGGCACATCCGCTTGCCGGAGATGATCTTCACGGGTTCGTCCCCGAGGAGTCGCGCGCCATGCCGTCGTCGTGAGCGACGGCGAGCCATCCTTCAGCGGCCTCACGGAGATTTGCGCGAACCTCGTCGAGTGTTTCGCCTTGGGTATGGCAGCCGGGCAGCGCGGGGATTGAAGCGGAGTAGCCACCAACGTCCGGTTCTGGGCGTACAATCGCGGTGAGAGTCACGGTCACATCGACAACAACAGGTGCAGCAGGAACGGCGATAGGGGTCATGGTCAAATTCCTCCTTACTTGTGGTTTATCGCTGGGCCGTTGCGTGGTCGAGAGCATCCGCATGGCGCCGCCGCCGAACCAGCCACCACATCTGACCGTCAGGCATGACGGCAAACCGAAGTCCACAGCTCACCCGCCTGCTGGTGAACTTGGAAGCCCCGCACCCATTCGTCTCCGGGCTTTCGGCACAATCACGCCTCGTCCGTGCTGCTTGTCGCGCTGGCCACTGCGGACGATAATCTCCGCATGAACAAAATCTATCTCCGCATCGACGGCGTGCTGCACTACCACGAGGCCTGGGTCGCCGACAGCCTGGTCGTCGAGCACTGGGGCGTCGTCGGCGAGCGCGGCGAGACGGCCGAGCACAAGCGGGCGACCCGCGCCAAGGCGAAGGAGGCCCAGGCGGTGGCCGACACGCTCAAGCCCGCGCTAGACAAGGGATACGCGCTGATCGCCGACGAGGACCACGCGGTCCTGCTCATCGAGTACGCCATCGACGGCATGGGGACCGGCGCCGACCTGAAGAAGCGCCACGACCTTGAGGAACGCATGAACGAAACGCTCGGCTGGACCGGCCTCGGCGAATGCGACGGCGGCGAGATCGGCTCCGGCACGATGGAGGTCTGCTGCTTCGTCGTCGATTTCGACATCGCCCAGCGCGTCATCACCGCCGACCTCGCGGGCACGCCGTTCGCCGACTTCACGCGCATCCACCGCGAAGACGTGGAATGACCGTGGTTCAAGCCCGTGAAAAGGAAGGAGGATTCCGCGAACCAACGCGCCCATCAAGGCGAATGCGGCAGCCGTCGCAGCAGCAGCACGGTCAGGTCGTCCTGCAGCTCCGCCGACGCGGTGAAGCGGGCGACGGCGGCTTTCGCGTGCTCGGCGGTGTCGGCCAGCGGCGTTCCGGGGCCGAACGTCCGCGCCAGTTCCGCGATCCGCTCGGCGCCGAACAGCGACTTGTCCTCCGCCGAGCGCGCTTCGAGCAGGCCGTCGGTGTAGAAGAACAGAAGCTCGCCCGGCGCCAGCGTCAGCTTCACCTCGCCGATGCGCGGCGGCACGTCGAGGCAGCCCAGCGGCCGGCCCGGCGCCAGCGCGATGGTTTCCACG
>JAYSSW010000580.1:0-1659 GCA_043720335.1 Planctomycetia bacterium | reverse complement strand
CGAGCTGCGCTTCGAGCGAGATGGTCGACTTGTCCTTGGTGTCGACCAGCACCGCTCGACTGAACTTCGACCGGCTGTTCCAGCGGTTGAGGTCTTCGAGCGTCCACTTGTCGGAGAAGTAGCTCTCGATCCACAGGTCCTGGCCGCCGTAGTTGTGCAGGCGCAGCGTGAAGTCGCCGCGCTTGAAGTCGTAGAAGGCGATCCCCTCCTTCTTGCCAGGGGACTTCACGAACTTGAAATCGAGGTCGGCGAGGAGTTTTTCAAGTTTCTCCGGCGTCACCGGACGGTAGACTTTGCGGTTGTTGTCCTGCGCGGAGGCGATGGCGCCCGTGGCCAGCAGCGCCAGCAAGCCGAGCAGGAAACAGGAAGATCGAGGACGCATGGGAATCCTTTCCAGGCAACCTTGTCGACGTTGTTGGTGGGACACCAGTGTTTCGATTTCCGCCCAGCCTGTCAAGGCGGGTCTGCGAGGCTTCGATGTTGCGATACGTTTGCTCGCTTCTTTTGTTGTTCGTCCTGGCGCCGCTCACGGCCCGTGCGGAGCCGCTGCGAGCTGGGGCGGCGAAGGTCGACATCACGCCGCCGGTCGGCCATGCGATGTGGGGCTACGCCGTCCGCCGCGACACAGCGAGCGAAGGGGTCGCCGACCCGCTGCACGCGCGAGCCCTCGTGTTGGAGGTCGGCAAGCAGAAGCTCGCCATCGTCAGCCTCGACCTGGGCCGAGCGCCGACGCGGACCAGCATGGCGAATCTTCGCAAGGCGGTGAAGCAGCAGACCGGGATCGAGACGCTGTTCGTCGTCGCCAGCCACACGCACCGCGACCCCGTGCTGGAACTCGACGATTGGCCCAAAGGCGCCAAGCCGTATGTCCGCGTGCTGGAAGAGAAACTCGCCAAGGCGATCACCGACGCGAACGATGCGCTGCAGCCCGCGCGCTGGGGCCTGCTCGCGACCGAGGCGCCGTTCAACCGCAACCGTCACACGAAGGGGAAGGACGCCCCGCTCGACCGCGAGTGCATCGTCGTCAAGCTGGAGGACGCCAAGGGAAAGACGATCGCCCATCTCGTCAACTACGCCGCCCATCCGACGATGACGCCCGCGAACGTCATGCGGTTCTCGGCCGACTTTCCCGGCTTCCTCGCGGCCCATGTCGAGAAGGAACTGGGCGGCGCTTGTCTATTTCTGCAAGGCGCGGGGGCCGACCTGTCGGTGAACGCGCAGGGCAAGAACGGCCCGCAGGCGTTCGGCGAGTTCTTCGGTTCTTGGCTCGTCGAACGGAGCCGCAAGCTCGAATGCAGCACGACCGAGATGAAGCCGTTCCAGGTGCGCGAGCACGATTTCGTCTTCGGCAAGCGGTTCGACATCAGCAGCCTGCTCATCCGCACCGCGTACTCGATCATCTTCTTCAAGGGGATCGTCGACTTCTTCGAGCGCGAGTACCGCGAGGGAATCCGGCCACATATGACGACGGTGCTGCTCGACAACAAGATCGGCCTGGTCGGCGTGTCGGGCGAGTTCTTCTGCAGCCACTCGCTGCACCTGAAGAAGCGGGCCGGGCTGGAGCACCTGATGTTCTTCGGCTGCTGCAACGACTACCAGCAGTACTTCCCGACCATCGAAGCCGTCGCGGCCGGCGGCTACGGCGCCGACACGACCGTC
>JAYSSW010000579.1:0-7877 GCA_043720335.1 Planctomycetia bacterium | reverse complement strand
TACGTCCTGCTCGCCCTCGGCAAGCTCGGCAGCCAGGAGATGAGCTACCACAGCGACCTCGACCTCATCCTCGTCTACGAGGGCGACGGCCGCACCCTTCCCTCGCCCGGCTCGTCGCGCTGGGACACCTTCGAGCTGACCGACAACTTCCACTTCTTCTCCGAACTGGCCCGCCGCATCATCCGCGTCGCCAGCGACATGACCCCGATGGGCCGGCTCTACCAGGTCGACATGCGCCTGCGCCCCACCGGCAAGTCGGGCAGCCTCGTCATCCCCATCGACGAGTTCGTCCGCTACTACGAGCACGGCGGCGCCCAGCTCTGGGAGCGCCAGGCCCTCACCCGCGCCCGCGCCGTCTTCGGCGACACCGACTTCGCCAACGAAGTGCTGCAGGCCGTCCACAAGGGAATCTACTTCCTCGACTGGAAGCCCGCCATGGTCGACGAGATCCAGGCGATGCGAGGCAGGGTCGAGGCGAGCGGCAGCAAGCGCGACCTGAAACGCGGCAAGGGGGGCATCGTCGACATCGAGTTCCTCGTGCAGATGTACCGTCTGAAATACGGCCGCACGATCCTGGCGCTGCGCGACCCGAACACCTGCCGCGCCCTCGACGCGATGGCGGAGGCGAAGCTGATCTCGCAGGAGGAGCACGACACGCTGCGCTCGTGCTACGAGTTCCTGCGCGTCGTCGAAGGCAGGCTGCGCATCTACCACAACCGCTCGCTCGACGAGCTGCCCGACAACCTCGACGACCTGGAGAAGCTCGCCAAGCGCGTCGGCCTCGACGGCGCTGCGGGCGGGTCGGCCGTCGAGCGCTTCCTGCACGCGATGGACCGCCACACGACCCAGACGCGCCGCCTGTTCAACGAGCTGTTCGACCGCGAGCGCGCGGAGCCTCTGGCGTGAATCGCCAGCAATTCGCACTCCGCAAGAAATCGAGTTTCTGCACCGAAGGTGCTGCATAACACAGCCCAGGGTCGCGCAGCGCACCCTGGGGACCGTGAACCGGAAATGAGTTTCTACGCCAACGGCGTTGCATCAAGCAAGTCGCGCAGGATGATGCAGCCCCGTTGGGGCAGAGGCGGAATGGAACGCAACAACCCAGGGTGCGCTAGCGCGACCCTGGGCTTTGTTATGCAGCACCGTTGGTGCAAAAATGGTGCAAAAAAACGTCGAATCATCGGTCAGGTCAGTGTCCGCCGCCGCCGCCGCCGGGCAGTTCGACCGGCTTGTAGCCCCCCTTCGCCTTGAAGTAGAGGAGCAGGATCAGGTAGCCGGCCAGCATGACGCCGGGGAAGACGGCCATCATCAGCAGGGCGCCCTGCTTGCTGCCGTCGCGGGCGGTCTTGATGTCCTTCGCCAGATCAGGGCTGGTCGCGGCCGGGGTCGCCGCCACCATCGCGTCGAGCTTGGCGTTGTCGATGTCCTGGTAGTGGATGATCTCGTAGATGCTCTTGTCCTTGAGCGTGGTCAGCTTGCCGTCCTTGACGAGGTCGGGAAGCTGCTTGTTGATCTCCTTGCTGGCGACGAGGGCGTCGATGGCCTTGTTGGCCTGGAGGGTGCCGATGTAGGGGAAGCCGAGCGTGCCGACGGCGAGCATGCCGATGCCGGAGATGGCGTTCAGGGTGAGGGCGCCCCCCTTGGGCATCTGCTCGGAGACGACGCCGAGCATGGTCGGCCAGAAGAACGTCTTGCTGATGCCGTACAGCGAGGCGGCGACGAAGATCATCACGCCCGTCGTGAACGACAGCGTGTACAGGCCGACGATGGCGAGGACGGCGCTGAAGGCGAGCAGTCCGAGCGGCGTCAGGGCGTGGACGATGGGGCCGGCGAAGAAGCGCAGCACGAGCATGATCGCGGACGTGTAGACCAGCACCCAGCCGGCGTGGAAGTCGTTCGCAGTGGCGACCGGCTTCATGATGTCGGTGATCCAGCCGTCGGTGCCGATCTCGGTCGTGGCGAGGGGCATCATGATGAGGATCAGGAAGAACAGCAGGAAGCGGCCCATGTCGCGGGTGTAGAGTCCGAAGGCGACCACAATGGCCGCCCCGATGCCGATGAAGATGTACTTCTCGTTGAGAGATAGGATGCGGGTGTTGTCATTGGAGTAGAAGTCCATCATCTGCAGGGTGATGAGGAAGCCCACGATCAGCGCGCCCAGGATGCCGAACTCGGAGAGCATGTCGCGGTAGGTGACGCCGGCGGCCTCGCGTTCCTGGACCGGGAACTTGAGGGGCAGCAGGACCAACAGGTAGAGGACGGCGGGGGCGGCGATCAGGCCGACCTTGACGCCCCAGTTGAGGTCTTCGAGGTAGATGGTGAGGATGCCTGCGGCGACGAGGCCGCCCGGCCAGCCGGCGTGCAGGATGTTCAGCCACTTGGTCTTGTCCTTGCTGAACATGGTGGCGACAACGGGGTTGATGAACGCCTCGACGGTGCCGTTGGCCAGGGCGCAGACCAGACTGCCCCAGTAGAGGAGCTGGAAGGCGGTTTCCTTGTCGCCCCGCTCGTGGGACATGTAGTAGGCGCCGAAGCCCATGCAGGCCCAGGCGATGTGGCCGAGGAAGGCGATGACCATCGACAACTTGTAGCCGATCTTGTCGATGATGAGGCTGAAGCCGATGATGCTGACAGCGAAGGGCCAGATGCCGATGCCGGCGAGCCGCCCCTTCTGGGCGGCGTCTAGGCTGAACTCCACGCCCCAGGTGTCGATGAGGAACATGCGGGCGATGAAGCCGAAGGCGGTCGTGACCAGGGCGAGGAAACAGCCCCAGAAAAGAATCTGGTCGTGGGTGCTGGAGTTGGTTTGCGGGCTGCGGCCCGACCCGTCCGTATTCATGCGAGAGGACTCCCAGAAGCAGTGGCGTTCCGATCTTCCAACGAATCCGAAAGCCTACGCGGTTGCTGCGGCGCTGTCAACGGTCGAGATGGGCGTTTCCGCGAAAAGATGCCATCGCCTCGGCGCGGGCTTCGTTTACAATGGGGAAGTGTCTTCCCTTGATCCGTCCCCCAGCCGAAGCGTCCCGCATGTCCAGCCCCTACCGCAGCTTCACCTTCCTCGGCACCGGGACGTCGGTCGGCGTCCCGATGGTCGGCTGCGACTGCGATGTCTGCCGCTCCGACAACCCGCGCAACCACCGCTACCGCTCCGGCGTCCTCATCGGCACCCAGAACGGCAACATCCTCATCGACACCGCCCCCGAACTCCGACTGCAGCTCCTGCGCGCCCGCGTCAAGCTCGTCCACGCCGTCCTCTACACCCACTACCACGCCGACCACCTGTTCGGCCTCGACGACCTCCGCCCCATCCCGCGCCATTTGGGAAGCGCCGTCCCGCTCTACTGCACCAGCGAAGTCGAACGCATGATCCGTCAGACGTTCTCCTATGTCTTCGCCCAAGGCGCCGCCAACGTCCCCACCGGCATGATCCCGAAGCTCGAATTCGAGAACATCACCGAGGAGCCGTTCGAAGTTCTCGGCTACCGCGTCGTGCCGATCCCGCTGGAGCACGCCCACTTCAACGTGTTCGGCTTCCGCTTCGACGATGTCGCCTTCTGCACCGACGTGAACAAGATCCCCGCCCGGAGCTGGCCGTTGCTGGAGGGGCTGAAAGTGCTGATCCTCGACGCCCTGCGTTTCAAGCCGCACCCGGGCCACTTCTGCGTGGAGGAGGCGCTGGAGGTCATCGAGAAGTTGAAGCCGGAGAAGGCGTACCTGACGCACATCTCGCACGACATCGACTACGAAACCACAAGCCGGATGCTCCCCCCGAACGTGGAGCTGGCGTATGATGGCTTGAACTTTCTGTTTTGAAAATCCCACGGCAAGGATCGTTGAAGTGATGAAAGCCCAGGGACGGCGTCCCTGGGTATGCAAACTCCCAGGGATAGGAATCCCTGGGCTTTCCGTGTGATTTCGCATTGTTTCGGAGAGTTTTTCGCATGCCGTCCGTTCCTCCCGATCTCCGAGAATCGCTGCACCTACATGGCCAGGACCACATGCTGGCCAACTTCGGCGCGCTGCCCGAAGCGCAGCAGCATGCGCTGCTCGACGCGCTGCAAGCGCTCGACCTGGCCGAGCTGCGCAGCCTGTACGCCCAGCGCGAGGACAAGTTCCAACTCCCCGCCCGCGAAACCGTCGCCGCCCTGCCTCGGCCGCACTGCGACCAGCGCCAGCAGCAGGAGTATCGCGGCCTGGCCGAGCAAGCGTTCCGCAATGGCCAGGTCGCGTTCCTTGTCGTCGCCGGCGGACAAGGCACACGCCTCGGCTTCACGCAGCCAAAGGGGATGTTCCCCATCGGCCCCGTGTCGCAGAAGTCCCTCTTCCAGTTCCACGCGGAAAAGATCCTCGCGCTGCGGCAGCGCTACGGGGCGGCGATCCCGCTGCTCGTGATGACCAGCCCCGCAACCGACGCCGACACGCGCCGCTCCTTCGCCGAGCAGAAAAACTTCGGCCTGCCCGCCGACGACGTCTGGTTCTTCCGCCAGGGGACCATGCCCGCGCTCGACCTGAAAACAGGCAAGCTGCTCCTCGAAGCCCCCGGCAAACTTGCGCTCAGCCCCAACGGGCACGGCGGCACCCTCGCCGGACTCGCCGACAGCGGACTGCTCGCAAAGCTGCGTGACAGCGGCGTTGTCACCGTCTACTACTTCCAGGTCGACAACCCGCTCACGAACCTCGCCGACCTCGTCTTCCTCGGCCAGCATCTCGCCCAGCGCGCCGAGGTGTCGTCGAAGGTGCTGCCGAAACGCGACCCGCTCGAAAAGGTCGGCAACTTCGCGCTCGTCGATGGCCGCTGCTCGATGATCGAGTATTCCGACCTCCCCGCGCCCTGGGCGAACGAAACCGACGCCGACGGCCAACTCCTGTTCTGGGCGGGCAACCCGGCGATCCACCTGTTCGACACCGGCTTCCTGCTGCGTCTCGCCGGCCAGGCCCACAGCCTGCCCTGGCACGTCGCGAAGAAGAAGGTGGCATGCTGCAACGAGAACGGCGCGACGGTGACGCCCGACACGGAGAACGCCGTCAAGTTCGAGCGGTTCATCTTCGATGTGCTGCCCTTGGCCGAGCGCTGGACGGTGCTGGCGACGGCGCGCGCGGACGAGTTCGCCCCGGTGAAGAACGCCGAGGGGGACGACTCGCCCGACACCGCGAAGCAGGCGCTCAGCGACCTTGGCAAGCGCTGGCTGCGGCGGCAGGGCGTCGAAGTCGATCCGTCGCCCGACGTGCTGGTCGAGATCAGCCCGCTGTTCGCGCTCGACGCCGACGACCTGGCAGGCAAGCTCGCGGGGATCACGAAGGTGGACCGCAGCCTGCATCTCTCCTGAACCACGGGCGAAATTCAACATGTTGCACACGCTCATCATGGCGGGGGGCGGGGGGACGCGGTTCTGGCCGCGCAGCCGCCGGGACAAGCCGAAACAGTTCCTGTGCCTGACGGGCGAACGTACGCTGCTGCAACAGACGCTTGACCGCGTCGAAGTGCTGGCGCCGCCGGCGCGGTCGTGGATCATCACCGGCTCGCGCTACGTCGCCGAGACGGCGAGGCAGCTCCCCGACCTGCCCGGCGAGCGCATCATCGGCGAGCCGGCGGGCCGCGACACCGCCGCCTGCATCGGTCTGGGGGCGGCGCTGATGCTGCGCGCAGACGCCGACGCGACGATGTTGGTCATGCCGGCCGACCACGTCATCGAGCCGGTGCAGGAGTTCCGCCGGGCGATTCATGTCGCCCAGCAACTGGTTGAGGAGAACCCCGGCGCCCTGGTCACGCTCGGCATCCGCCCGACGTTCGCCTCGACGGGCTATGGCTACATCGAACGCGCCGCTTCGCTGCCGCCGCGCCAGAGCCTGCCGATCCACCGCGTGAACCGCTTCTACGAGAAGCCGAGAATCGAGGTCGCGGAGCAGTACGTCGCGTCGGGCCGCTTCTTCTGGAACAGCGGCATCTTCCTGTGGAAAGCATCGACGATCATGGCATCGCTGCGCGTTAACCAGCCCGCGCTGGCCGTCGGCGTCGAGCGCATCGCCGCCGCGTGGGACACGCCGGAACAGGACGAGACGCTGAGCCGCGAGTTTTCCGCGCTGCCGAAGATCAGCATCGACTACGCCGTGATGGAGAAGGCGAAGGAGGTGCTGGTAATCGAGGCGCCGTTCGTCTGGGACGATGTCGGCAGCTGGCTCGCCCTCGAACGGATGCAACCGCAGGACGCCAACGAGAACACGGTGCAGGCGAACCATCTCGGCTGGCAGACGAAGCGCTGCGTCATCGTCGGCGACGCCGACAAGTTGATCGCGACCGTCGGCGTTGAGGATCTCGTCATCATCCAGGACGGCGACGCCATCCTCGTCGCCCATCGCAGGGACGAAGGGAACATCAAGCAGATCGTCGAGCAACTGGGCGCCAGGGGACTGGAGAAGCACCAGTGAAGCCCGCGACACGACTGCTCGGCATCGACCCCGGCAAGGCGCGGATCGGCCTGGCGATCAGCGACGCCGACCGCCGCATCGCGTCGCCTCTGCAGACATGGAACCGCCGCGACCCCGCCCAAGACGGCCGTTTCCTGGTGAAAGTGATCGCGGAGGAGGAGATCGGCCTGATCGTCCTGGGCCTGCCGATGCACCTCAACGGCCGCGAGGGAGCGCAGGCGAAGGCGGCCCGCGCGTTCGGCAAATGGCTCGGCGAGCGGACCACGACTCCGATCGTCTTCTGGGACGAGCGCTTCACCACGCGCGAGGCCGAGTCCGCGCTGTGGGACGCCGGCCTGACGCACAAGCAGCGCAAGGAGCGCCGTGACCAGGTCGCCGCCCAGATCCTGCTGCAGACGTTCATCGACGCCGGCTGCCCGCTGGAGGCGAAGTTCGCCGCCATCGACGACGCGGGCGAACCGAATCCCGCCGGTGAATAGACGACAACGCGAAAAGGCGGCCCCTTGCGGAGCCGCCTTTCGCGTGTATTGACACCGCGTTGTCACTTCTTCTTCGACGAGGACTGCTGCTGGCTCTGCGACGACGAGCGCGAGTTGAACTGCTGCTGGTGCTGTTGGTGCTGCTGGTTCTGGTGAACCTGACGATGCTGGTCGTGGTGCTGGTCGTGGTGCTGGTTGTGCTGGTGGTCGTGGTGCTGGTTGAACTGGAACAGGCGATTCTGAAACGTCTGGTGCTGGATGTTGTGCTGCTGGAACGGCCCGACGTTCGTGTGGGGCGACTGGCGGAAGACGCGGTCTTCATGCACCCGCACCGCGAAGAACGTCGAGAACAGCCCCGCGACGTGGCGGTCGGCCGAGGGCCGGCTGTCGAACTGGGTGATGGAACGCCACGAGTCCTGCGACTTGTGCTTGACCTGCACATGGTAGATCGTGTGCCATTTCCCATTGCTGGGTACCAGAGCAAGGCTCTTCTGCGGCACGCCAAGGGTGCCGATGAGGATGAGGGCGAGCGTGGCGAGCGAGGTCGGGATGAAGCGGATCATGGCGGTCTCCTTGGAGCAGTTGGTTGCGGTTGGTTGCGGTTGATGAAGGGATAGCAAAGCAGTCCGCATGCCGTTCACCGCCAGGGAACAACAAAATCGACGCAACATTATTTGTGAAAGCGTGTTATGACTTTGCATATCCCAGAGCCTTTCGTCGCCACCCTTAACAAACCGTATCGATTCTGCTATTGCCATATCGCTTTGACTACACTTGCGCGATTCACCTTCGCTCGACTGAGCCTGGTCGCAAGCGAGGAATTCGCATCGCCGCGATTTGACGCTGGGCGCGGCCGCAGCGAACGGGTACGCTGCGACTCTCCCACCCGAACGACGAGGTTCGCATGCGCATCGGCACCTGCTTCTTCCTGGCCACGCTGCTGCTCGGCGGCGTTCTTCTCACCCAGCGAGG
>JAYSSW010000578.1:0-1664 GCA_043720335.1 Planctomycetia bacterium | reverse complement strand
GCGCCAGTGGTTGTGCGGCATGACTCGGCAGACCCATCAAGCCGAGGATCTGACCCAGGAGGCGTTTCTCAAGGCCTGGGTTTCCTTGCCGAATCTTCAGGAAGCAGCGACGTTCCGTGTCTGGCTTTTCCGAATTGCCAAGCATGCCTGGCTTGACAGCAGCCGGGGTCCGCGCGGTCGCGCGACCGAAACACTCCCCCTCTCCCTGACCGAAACGCAGCCCGGACCCGTGGAGCAGGTTCTGGAGGCCGAAACCGAGCAGATGCTCCACCAGGCGATCGAACGACTCCCTGCGGACTACCGTGCGACCTATTGGCTCTGGACCCGCGAGCACATGCCCTACTCGGACATCGCCGCCGTCCTGGGCATCACCGAACAGAAAGCCCGCTGGCGCGTCTTCAAGGCGCGCTCGCTCCTTGTCAAAGCCTTGCGGAAACATTTGGACCTGTCGTCACCATGAACTGTGAAAAGGCGAAAAGCTGGCTGCTGACGCAACACGCCGACGAGGCGCTCCCCTCGGCGGTTGGCCGTCACGTCCTCGCCTGCAACTCCTGCGAGAAACTCCAGCGCAACCTGCTGGTGCTCGACAAGCACGCCAGCACGCTCCCCGTTCCCGCAGGCGACCCGAAGGCCAAGCAGCGTTTCCTCGCCACGTTCGCTGACACGCCGCAGGAAGCGCCGCTCACGACGGCGGAACTTCCCGCAGCACCCGCAACGCCTCCGCCCCTGCCGCCGACGATTCCGTCGCGCTGGAAGCGCATCGGTCGCATCGGGATCGGCTTGGCGGCGGCGATGCTGCTGTTCACGCTCGGCTGGGTCGGCGGCCGCTACACCGCGCCGGAGCCGATCGAGCCTCAGGAACCGGACGACCCGACGCCCATCGCGCTCACCAGCGCCCTGCTCGAACTCAACGTCGAACTGGTGAAGGCGACCACGCCCGCCGAACGGCTCGCCCCGCTGCGCCGCATGGCCGACGTGCTCTGGGAGAACTGCTACGAGCGCCTCCGGAACGGCGCCGGCGACGACGTGCTGTCGCTCACCTCGCTTCAGGAGCATCTCTGGAATTACGGCCTGCTCGACGGCGTCCGCCAGCTGCCCAAGGAACTGCAGAAGGAGGAGATCGCCTCCGTGCTGCAGCAGCTTCGCCGCATGCGTGGCGAGGCGGAAGCGGTGCTGCCGCTGCTGTCCCCGGCGATGGCGGAGTGCGTGCAGCGGATGCTGCTGACGTGGCAGGACGTGGAGCCGGAGCTGCAGATGAACCGGGCGCCGATGGCGGTCGCGCAGGTGCCGCACCTGCCGTTCGACGGGGCGCAGTCGCTGCCGACGCAACTGGTGGCGTGCAGCCTGAGGTTGGGCCGCGAAGGGGACCCGCTGCAGCGCGCGGAGCTGTGCGCGGCGATGGCGAAGCAGGTGTCGCAGCACGCGGCCATCTGGTCGTCGCAGCCGACGCGGAAGTCGGCCCAGCATCTGCAGCCGCTTGCTCAGCACTGGACGGTCTTCGTCCAGCTGGGGATCAACGCGAACCTCGCCAAGCTGCCCCCGCCGACGCCGGCGCAGAAGGACCAGGTCCGCGCCACGACGAAGTCGGCACTGGCGCAGCTGGAGAACCACGCCAAGCAGTGGCTCAGCGGCGCGGCCTCCAACTGGCCGCGCGGCCCCGAAGC
>JAYSSW010000577.1:0-1666 GCA_043720335.1 Planctomycetia bacterium | reverse complement strand
GGCAGCAGCCCTGGGCTTTCGTCGCGGGTTCTACTTCGCCTCGGGCGCCGGGGGCAGCTTGCCTGCGGGGATCAGCTTCTCCCACTGGGCGATGGCGGCCTGGCGCGTGGCTTCGGGGGCGGCGGCGTCGAAGGCGATGTCCTTGCCCGCCGGGGCGAGCCGGACGAGGTGCCACTGCGCCAACTCGCGGACGGCCAGCTGCTTGTGCTTGAGATCCTCGATGAGCAGCTCGTAGGTCTGGGGCTGGCTGCGTTCGTGCGCGTCGAAGCCGAAGAGGAGGTGGACGACGGTCTTGCCGCTGGCCTTGGGGTAGCCGAGGTCGGCCGCCGCCTTGACGAGCGTCTTGACCTGGCCGGGGCCGCGTCCGAGCCAGTGCCGCAGCACCAGCACCGCTTGCTGGCGCACGTCGGCGTTCTTGTCGTCCTTGAGCGCTTCGAGAAGCCGGGGCAGGTCGTCGAACGCGCCGGCGGCGGTGACGGCGACCTCGCGCTCGATCGGGTCCTTCGACTTCATCAGAGAAGCGATCCGCATGCTGCCTTCCTTGTCGCCCAGGCCTGCCGCCGCCTTGCACATCTGCGCGAAGCGCTTCTTGCCTTCCAGGTCGCGGAAGAACTCCTGGGGGAGCTTGTCGATCTGCTCGACTTCGGGGGACTTCAATTGGCTGTCCCAGCGGAACATCGCCGGGCCGGGCGGGGCGGCCATCGCGATGCGCTTGTTGTCGCACGACAAGATCGCCTTGCCTTCGATCAAAAGGGCGAAGACGAACTTCGTGGGGTTGTCCTTCTTGTTGGAGGCGAAGCCCGGGGCGTGCCGGCCATAGGTCTCGACGCCGAGCTTGGTGCCAGGCTCCTGCAGCAGCACCTCGACGATCTCGCTGCCCACCTGGAGGTGGACCTTGGCGGCCCCTGCCTTCTTCAAGTTGGTCAGCACGACCACGCCGCGCTGCAGCGTCAGGCTGAGGTCGGCCGAGGTGCTTTTCGGGAAGGTGACCACGGTTTCGAGGACCGGCAGCGGGCCGTGGCGGCCCGTGTCGCCGAGGATGCGGACGCCGACCGCCTTGTTCGCGGACAGCGCGTCGGCTTCGAAGAGGACGACGAGCGTCGTGTCGGCGGCGATCGACCCGCCGGCGGCGAGCGGCTTGCCGTCCGCCACGGCGGCGCCGCGCACGACGACGAGGTCCGCGACCCCCTGCGCCATGGCCGACGAAGCCGCAGCCAGCCACGCGATGCCCAGCCAAAGGGGCAGTTTGAACGAAGCCATGCAAGATCCCCGCTGAACGGCTTGGAGAAGCCGCGTCGCCTGACGGAAATGGAATGCTGGCATCCTATCATTCCCGGCGGAGCAATGCTATTTCTTGTGCGGAAAATCCGATTTTCGGCCATCGGTCCTGTGGCCAGCCCGCAGCTTCGGGAGAGGCTCGCCAAACCGCCCGGCTTGAAGGCGAGGGTTCACTTCTTCCGCTTGGCGAGTTTCTTGACGAAGTCGGCGTGCTCGGGCGAGGCGTTGCCGCGCTGCTGCACCGCCAGCACCGCCGCGAGATCGCCCGCCAGCAGCGCCGCGCCGTCGAGCCACAGGCCGGGGAAGCCCTTCGATTTCCACAGCCCGTCCTTGCCGGCGGCGACGCGGTGGTAGCCGTTCCTGCCCAGGCGATGCCAGCGGATCTCGC
>JAYSSW010000576.1:0-1667 GCA_043720335.1 Planctomycetia bacterium | reverse complement strand
CCTCGTTCGTTGCAGCGCAGGAAAATAAGGTTCCTGCTCTGTTTGTATGTCATCTCGGAGCGAACCGTTCCAGGCTCCCGATTCACGCGGGCCAGCCCCATTTCTTGAGCTTGCGCTGCAGCGAGTCGGGCTTCGCCTTCAGCGTCTTGGCGGCCTGGGCGACGTCGCCGCCGGCTTCGTCGAGGGCGGCCTTCACCTTGTCGCGCAGCTTCCAGTCCTGGATCACGCGGTACAAGGTGCGCTCGCCGATGCCGAGCACGCGGGCGGCCTCCTCGCGGTTGCCCTCGGTGAGTTCGAGCGTCTTCTCGATGTAGAAGCGCTCGATCTCGCTGAGGGGCCGGCCGACCAGTCCCGAGCCGTTGCCCGCGCGCGGCGCGACGGCGATGAAGCGTTTCAGGTTGTCCTCGTCCTGCAGATCGTCGAGGTTCAGCACGCCGTCGCTGTCCTGGATGACCATGCTGTCGATGACGTTGCGCAGCTCGCGGAGGTTGCCTGGCCAGGGATACTGCGCCATCGCCTTGCGCAGCGGGTCGGCGACGCTGGTCACCTTCTTGCCGTGCCGCTGGTTCGCTTCCTTCAGGAAGTGCGCGGTCAGCAAGGGCAGGTCCTCGCGGCGCTCGCGCAGCGTCGGCAGCTTGATCGCCACCACCTTCATGCGGTGGTACAGGTCCTGGCGGAACTTCCCCTCGGCGATGGCGGCCTCCAGGTCGCGGTGCGTGGCCGACACGAGCCGCACGTTCACCTTGATCGGCTCGTTGCTGCCGATGCGGGTGATCTCCTGGTTCTCCAGCACCCGCAACAGTTTCGCCTGAAGACTGAGCGGCATGTCGCCGACTTCGTCGAGGAACAGCGTGCCGCCGTTGGCGTACTCGAAGCGGCCCTTGCGCAGCTTGTCGGCCCCGGTGAACGCGCCGGCCTCATGGCCGAACAGCTCGTCGTCGAGCAGGTTCTCGTTGATGGCGGTGCAGTTCATCGCGACGAAGTGCTTGTGCTTGCGCGGGCTGTTGTTGTGGATCGCCTTGGCGATGAGGTCCTTGCCCGTGCCGGTCTCGCCTTGCACCAGCACCGACGCGGAGGTGGGGGCGATGTTCTTGAGCTTGTTGATGACGTCGAGCAGTTTGGGGCTGTTGCCGATCAGCCCCTCGAAGCCGAACTTCTCTTCGAGCTGCTGCTTGAGCAGGCGGTTGTCGCGGTTGAGGCGGAAGCGCTGCGAGGCGCGTTCGACCATCGTGCGCAGCTCCTCCAGCTTGATCGGCTTCTCCAGGAAGTTCGCCGCCCCGGCCCGCATCGCTTCGACGGCGGTCTGCACGTCGCCGTGGCCGGTGATGACCAGCACCTCGGTGTCGGGCAGCTCCTTCTTCGCTTTGCGCAGGATCGCCATCCCGTCCATCTCGTCGAGCTTGAGGTCGGTGAGGATGACGTTCGGCTCGTCGCGCTCCATGAGGCGGACGCCGTCGCTGCTGTTGTTGGCGACGCTGCACTCGTAGCCCTTGCGCTCCAGCCCCTCCTGGATCGAGTCGGCGAGGTTCGGGTCGTCGTCGATCACCAGCACGCGGATGCCTTCGCCGGGGTACTTGTCGCTGGCCGGCTGCCGGTTGGTTTCCATGGTTTCTCTCGGACGATTGGTTCCGGCCACGCGGATCTCGTTCAGGCGAACGGCCGGCGTA
>JAYSSW010000575.1:0-7902 GCA_043720335.1 Planctomycetia bacterium | reverse complement strand
GGCCGCAGCCCGCTGGAATACCTGCGCAGCGCCGTGGAGGCCCGCCGCGCCGGGCTGCCGTGCCCCGCCATGCTCGCGCAGCGGTGAACGGTTACCATCAGCGATCGCCTCTCAGATCGGAGGTTGGATCGCAGGCATTATCGTTATGGCAATAGGCGCGGCAGCCGCCTCCTTTGTTGGCACGTCAAATGCGCAGGCACAAGAGCCAGCAGAATAGCACACGTTCCTCTGCGAACATAGAAGACGCATATCCAACTATGAAAATCACGGAACATGAGCGATCAAGCGGATTGTGGCCGGGAGTTCGACTTTTCCCTGGTCCTGAGCGGGGTGTATGAGCTGACCACGGAGATCGAGGACGCCTTGTTCGAGGCGGGCTGCGACGACGCGACCTTGAGCGTTCGCTACGGCAACCTCTACCTGGAGTTCTCCCGCGCCGCGAACTCGTTTCTGGAAGCGATCCTGAGTGCGATCCGGGACGTGCGGAAAGCGAACATCGGCGCCGACGTGGCCCGAGTGGACGAATGCGACCTCGTCACCCCGGCGGAGATCGCGCGGCGGATCGGCCGCAGCCGCCAACTGGTCCATCAGTACATGACGGGCCAGCGCGGGCCGGGCGGGTTCCCGGCGCCTGACTGCAACCTCACCGACGGCGCCCCGCTCTGGGCGTGGTGCGCCGTCAGCTACTGGCTGTGCGAGAACGACATGATCCGGCCCGAGGATCTGCGGCACGCGGAGATCGTCGCCGCCATCAACAACGTCCTGCAGCGCGAAAGCCAGCGTGAGCGCAACCCGGCCCTGGTCGAAGAGATTGTCCGTGCCGTCGCATCGAAGTGACGCTGTCCGCGATTCTGGCGATAACTCCCCTCACACACTGGCCCCACCTCTGAAATCCACCGCGCGGCAATTGCTTGTTCGCCCAAAAATGCGAATCCTGGGTCTATTCCATCTGGAGAAACCCCAGCTGATGCGTTTCATGCTGCTGTTGGTAATCTGGTTGTCGGCCGAGCTTCGCGTCATCGCCAAAGGCGAACAACCACGATGATCAAGAAATTCCCCTGTCTTTTCCAGTTTCTTGGCGGGTACTTCAACCAAGACTGGGTCATTGACTATGGGACACCTGAAGCGGTCATTTCCACATTCCTGCGCGAAGCGTCGCCTGATGTTCTTCGCGCTACCTGTGGTGAATTGGACCAGCTCATCATGTTGTTTGATGGGGGCGCGATTGATGCGCAAATCGCCTTGGATGAGCTTGGTTGCTACTACATGCCAGCTACGGCTGGCATCCAGGCGATTGATTGGCTCAAGCAGGTTCGCGACACACTGCAATGCAGCTGAGGGACCATTTGCAAACGGTGCTTATGTCCTGAGCGATCCTCGCGCTGCAACAACCATCTCACGCTCACGCCCAAAAAGATCGGCAGGACCATTGCCTTTCGCCCTGAAAAATGCGAATATCCCGGGGCCTCTTCCCCCCTGGAGTAACCCCATGTCGATACGTTTCGTGCTGCTGTTGTTGCTGGTCTGGTTGTCGGCCGAGTTCCGCGCCTACGGCCAAGGTGCGGCCGAGGCCGGTGGCGCTGCCGTCAAGAGCGCTCCGAAGCTGCCTGGCAACGCCTGGAGCGGCGACGAGTCGCTGAAGGGGTTTGGCAAGCTCCTCTTCGAGTTCAAGGACCAGGGCGTCGTCACCATGACCGATCCGGTCAAGGGGCCGGTCGATGGCATGTTCAAGATCGACGGCAACGATGTCACGATCTCCTTCAAGGCGGCCGTCTACACCGGCAAGATCGTCGCCGGCGTCATGTCGGGCAGCGCCGAGTTCACCCTCGGCAAGCGCAAGGGCGAGACCTGGAAGTGGAGCGTCGCCCTGCAAGGCGAGGTCGCCAAGCAGCCCGCCGAGAAGGACGCCAAGCCGGAGACGGTCGTGCAGGGCTTCCCCGCCGAGTCGGCCGACCCGGCGAACCTCGTCAAGAGCGACACCGCCTGGGAGATCGAATGGGACCTGGCGCCGGTGCCGGGCAAGCGCGTGAAGCTGTTCCGCATCGTCAGCGCCAAGTTCATGTGGAAGGATTCGACCAACTCGCCGCGCTGGCTGGTGGTAACACGCAACCTGCTGCTCGCCGAGGCGTTCGCCCAGTACGACGACAAGGCGACCTGCTTCCTCGACATCGCCAAGGTCGGCGTGACCCGCAACCTCGAAGCCGACAAGAAGCTGCTCGGCCCCGCCTGCGTCGGCGGCAGCGAGATCCTGGCCGCCGTCGATCCGTCCCGGCAGAACAAGGCGCACAAGGAGGTCCACTACGACGGCCTGCGCTGGATGAGCGTGTACGGCAAGACGCGCAAGGAGCCGGAGATCCGCGGCCGCAAGGGCGAGAAGCTCG
This sequence comes from Planctomycetia bacterium, assembly GCA_043720335.1. Taxonomy (GTDB): domain Bacteria; phylum Planctomycetota; class Planctomycetia; order Gemmatales; family Gemmataceae; genus JAYSSW01. The sequence continues at coordinate 5,521 of JAYSSW010000575.1, read as the reverse complement.
TCCTCTGGTCCGCCATCCAGGCGGGCAACTACATCTACCTCATCGAGTACGTCTTCACCGACGATGGCCGCATCGTCTCGCGCCTCGGTTTCACCGCGCACAACTTCTTCCAGCGCCGCAAGGACGAAGGGGACGTCCACCCGCACGTCGCCTGCTGGCGCTTCGACTTCGACCTGACGGAGCCTGCGAAGGCGGGCGAAGCGGCCAAGGGAGGCCCGGAGCAGCTCGACCTGTCGCTCGTCAGCCGCGTCTGGGACAAGCGCGACGCCCGCTTCAAGATCGACGTGCTCCCCTTCCCCGGCGACGGCAAGATGAAGGAAGCGCGCGAGGGGAAGGCGAAGTGGGTGGCGTCGGAGTTCACGTCGATCCGCGCCACCAGCCGGGCGCTGAAGAACACGAACGGCACGGCAGTGTCGTATGATCTGGTTCCGACGCGGACGGGGAGCTGCGACGGCTTCCTGCCGGTCGGCGACACGCGCGGCGTGGACATGGACTTCATCAACTTCGATTTCTGGGTCACCCGCACGCCGAAGGGGTACAAGAGCTACCACGAGCTGCCGACGTTCGCGGCGAGCCAGTCGCTCAAGGGGGAGCGGACGACGGTGTGGCACTCGGCGCCGGGCCTGCACGCGCCGCGCGACGAGGATTACGGCGTGGGCGGCACCGACAACGCGCGCGGCGTGGCGCTCACGTCCTGGGTGGAGTTCGCGCTGCGGCCGCGCAACCTGTTCGACAGCACCCCGCTGTTCGAGCCGGTGCGGAAGTAGCATCGCGACGCGCGCTGGACCACCCCTGCCCCCTGACCGAAAGGCCGCCGTGCCCCGCATCGTGACGATGATCGCCAGCGCGACGGAGATCGTCTGTGCGCTCGGCTTCGAGAAGGCCCTGGTCGCGCGGTCGCACGAGTGCGACTTCCCGGAGAGCGTGCGCACCCTGCCGGTCTGCACGCGGCCCCGCTTCGACGTGGAAGGCAGCAGCCGCGACATCGACGAGCGCGTGAAGGCGCTGCTGCAGGAGGCTGCGGCGATCTACCACGTCGACGCCGACCTGCTGCGCGAGGTGCAGCCCGACTTCATCGTGACGCAAGGGCAATGCGAGGTGTGCGCCGTCAGTGACAAGGACGTCGACAGCGCCCTGTGCGGCTGGATCGGCGCGCGGCCCGTTGTCGTGTCGCTGTCGCCGAACAACCTGGAGGAAGTCTGGGCCAGCATCCTGGGCGTCGCCGACGCGCTCGGCGTGCCGCAGCGTGGCGCCGACGTGGTGGATTCACTGCGGCGGCGCGTCGCAGCGATCGCCGAGAAGGCGGCGGCGATGCCGCACCAGCCGCGCGTCGCCTGCCTGGAATGGCTCGACCCGCTGATGGCGGCGGGCAACTGGGTGCCGGAGCTTGTTACTTTGGCGGGGGGCGTCAACCTGTTCGGCGAAGCGGGCAAGCATTCGCCGTGGATGACGTTGGAATCGCTCGTGGAGGCCGACCCCGACGTGATCGTCGCGATGCCGTGCGGCTTCGACCTGCCGCGTGTGCAAACAGAACTGGCGACGCTCGACGCGAACCCGGCGTGGCGCTCGCTCCGCGCGGTGCGCGAGGGCCGCGTCCACGCCGTCGATGGCAACCAGTTCTTCAACCGCCCTGGGCCGCGTCTTGTCGAGTCGCTGGAGATTCTTGCGGGGATTTTTCACCATCCCCAAGCCCCAGGATGAGCGCAGCGATTCCTGGGGGTCACCCCCACCAATCGCTTCGCTCATGGTGGGGCTTGGGGATCACTTCCCCACCGAGTCCCAGAACTGGCGCGTGCCGTGGTGCAGGCGGGCGCCGACCTGGGAGATGACCTTCGACGCCAGGAAGCAGGCCTTGCGGGCAGCGAGGTCGGCGGGGACGCCGTGCGTGATGCCGTACAGGAACGAGCCGGCGAACATGTCGCCGGCGCCGGTCAGGTCCTTCGGCTCGCACGGGAACGCCGCGACGTGCGCCTCGACGCCGTCGTGCCGCACGAACGCGCCGCCAGCGCCGGCCGTCACCACCAGCGACGGGACCATCGCCTTCAGCTTGGTGAACGCCTCGTCGGGCGTCGCCGCCCCCGTCACGGCGCACGCTTCGCTTTCGTTGGCGAAGAACAGGTCGGCGCTGGCGAGGGCTTCGCGCAGGGCGTCGCCGAAGACGTGGACGACGAAGGCGTCGGAGCAGGTGATGGCGATCTTGACGCCGTGCTTCCTGGCCAGGCGGATCGCCTCTCGAATCGCTGTCTGGCCGGTCTCCGGGTTGGCGAAGACGTAGCCCTCGATGAACAGCCAGTCGGAGTCCTGGATGCGGCGCTCGTCGACGTGGCGGGCGGCGAGGTGGCTGGAGACGGCGAGGCTGGTGCGCATGGTGCGCTCGGCGTCGGGGGTGACGATGGCGACGCAGGTGCCGGTGGTCTCGTTGAGGATGACCGGGTTGCCGAGGTCGATCTGCAGCTCGTCGAACTCGGTCTTGTAGAAGAGGCCGTAGCGGTCGTCGCCGACGCAGCCGATGAACGCCGCGTCGCCGCCGAGCTGGGAGAAGGCGATGATCGAGTTGGCGACCGACCCGCCGCTGGCGAGCTTCGGCTCGGCCGACTGGTACAGGTGCAGCAGCCGTTTCTGCTCGTCGACCTCGACCAGCCGCATGCTGCCCCGCTCGAAGCCCAGCCCAGTGAATTCGTCCTCCGGCAGTTCGAGGAAGATGTCGACGATGGCGTTGCCCAGCCCGCACACCTGGTAGGTCCGCATGGATTCATCCTTCGATTGCTTCGGAAATCGCTGAAACCCAGAAGGAAGGATATGTTATCAAGCTGGCGGCGGTGAGGCGGCGCGGTCGCCCGAACCGGGAAGCCGTGCAACGGGGAACGCCGCCTCCCCTCCTCGTTCGCGGCTCCGCCGGGAATGCGGCGGTTCGAGGCTCCGCCTCGCGTCACGCGCCTTGTCAACGGCGCCACGTCGGCGCGTCGTCCGCGGAGGCGGAGCCTCATCGCGGGCGTTCCCCGGCGGGGCCGGGGAACGAGGAGAGAAAAACCGATCCAACAGCGAAAACTACTCTGCTGCCGCATTGAAGGAAAATCGGCAAGTTGGTATGCTCAAATGAAGAAGATCAAAGGGAACGCATTCTGCACCGCGTTCCGTGCCGATGATGCAGGATTCTTGCAGCCTAGCAGAAACAGCGGAGCGGCATGCCAAGCAAGAAATACAAGGTTGTTTCCCTGTTTTCGGGCGGGATGGGTCTTGATCTCGGACTTGAGCAAACGGACCGATTCCGAATCGTCGCTTGCGCTGAGAAGGAGCCTGCGATATGCGACACCATTCGTCAAAACCATAAAGCAGGCCGATTGGACCCTGATTTGCAGATCTTTCAAGGTGATCTCGCGAATCTCTCCCCGCAACATCTGCTGGATCGCCTCGGATTGAAGCCAGGAGAAGTCGATCTGTTGGCTGGCGGCCCCCCGTGCCAATCCTTCAGCACGGCAGGCAAGCGAGCTTCGGTTCAGGATCCTCGCGGCACACTGCTTTGGCAGTATCTCCGTTTCGTGGAGATTCTCCAGCCGAAATTCTTCCTGATGGAGAATGTCCGCGGCCTCCTTTCCGCAGCATTGAAGCATCGCCCGATCGCGAACAGGCCCGACAAGGGCGGGGCGAAACTTGACCCGAAGGAGGAAGCCGGGTCGGTCATCAGGAGTTTTGCCAGCGATTTGCAGCAGATCGCCGGATGCGGCTATCACATGGACTGCTTTGAGGTGAACGCGGTGAACTACGGCGCTCCGCAACTGAGGGAGCGAGCCTTGTTCATCGGCAACCGGTTCAACTCGACCATCCATTTCCCGGACCCGACGCATGGCCCGCCGAATTCGATCGCAGGCGAACCGTCGCTTTTCCCCGATGAGCCTGCGCTGATGCGCTGGGCGACCCTTCGAGACGCGATCGGCGACCTGGATGAGAAAACACCGGCTCTGATGGATTTCAGCCCTCGTAAGAAGAAGTATCTTTCGCTGGTGCCGCCGGGATCGAATTGGCGCAGTCTTCCCGTGGAGCTGCAGAAAGAATCCATGGGAAAAGCATGGATCGCGAAGGGTGGAAAATCAGGCTGGTGGCGACGCCTCACGTTTGATCTGCCGTGTCCCACGCTTGTGACCATGCCCAATCACGCAAGCACTTCGCTCTGCCATCCCACCGAGTGCCGCGCCCTCACGCTCCGGGAGTACGCGCGCATTCAAGAGTTCCCCGATGATTGGCACTTCTGTGGCAAGGTGTCGCAGCAGTACGCGCAGGCGGGCAATGCGGTCCCTGTGCGTCTGGGCCGAGTCGCCGGTGAAGTCATCGCTGCGGAACTGGACTGCCTGAACGATCGAGGCTTTTCACCTAATGTGGTGAAGCCGGAGGCATTCCGCATCGTGTATGTCCAGTCTCATGTCCGGTCTCGCTTTTGGTTCAAAGATGGCGAAACCTTCGTTTGGCAAGACGAAGGAGCAGAGCAGCCGACCTACTCGGCTCCAAAGACAAAACGAAAATCCAAGAAGCTGTGAGGATTCCATGGCGCATCCCGGCATGCCTCGCCCTGAAGCCACGGTGCTGACGAAGGAACATCTGCTGCGAGATCTCGTCAGATTGGACGCTGACCAAAATGCGTCGTGCCGTGCACTGGCGATGGAGACAGAATTCCACAAGCGAATCGGCGCCCATCACGGCAAATTGCCAACATCCAACGCGAATTTCGAGAAGTTCAAAACCAGCCCGTTTGTGCTGATGTCCTACGCGCTGCTGCGCGGTTCCTCGAGAATCAGCGACATCGAGAACGCGATTCTGCCCGCCAAGGTTTTCCCCTCGATGGAAACCTCGGCCGGCCGAATGGTGGAGGCGGTGGTTCTGCCTCACTATGGCTGGGAGTTCGCGCCGAGCGGCATGCACACGGCTGATTCCGCGATCGATGGGAAGAAGATCCGCGGCGCAACTCTTTACTTGGCGTCCTTGAAAAGCGGGCCTAATTGCCTCAACGATGCAACGAGCGAGAATCTCGCGGACAACATTGTCAACTACTGCGAAGCTTGGGCCAAAGATGCTGGCAAGAAAAAACTTCATTTCACCATCGGCGTGCTGTATGGAACGAAGAAGCAATCAAGCAAAAAGGATTGGCACATTCTTGGGAAGATTGCGAAGAAGCTGCCCAACGCCATGACCGAATCGCCAGACGGCAAATGGTACTGTCGTTTCAACCGGAACGGCCTGGAAGTAATTGTCACCGTCCGCATCGGCATCGATCTCTGGAACTACATCGCCGGTCACGATCTCGCGTTCATGGAGCTTGCGGTCGCCCTGTTGCGAGCCTGCGTCAAACCATCCGAAATCGAATCAGCCAACTACAAATACACGATCTCTGATCTTGAAGGCATCATCTCGCTCGCAGGAATCCCTCAATCCTCAGGGCCAGCTGCTACTAAATGGCTGATCCGGCAAGAACTTCGAGCAGGAAGCGGAGGTCCCAGCCGCAGAGCTGGCGTTTCTGCGCGATGCTTTC
>JAYSSW010000574.1:0-3770 GCA_043720335.1 Planctomycetia bacterium | reverse complement strand
CGAACATTCTCATTCCGCGTGTCATCAAGGTATCCCCTCGCTTGCGCTCAGGGTTCGTTGGTCTCTGTGGTCAGAACTCCGAACTACAGCAGCGTGATCTTGTCGCGGTCGTCCTTAACGCCCTTGGTGGCGTTGCGCGTGTCCAGCACGTGAGGCACGCGGCTGACCACCTTCTGGTAGTCGATGCACTTGTGGTCGGTCGCCACCACCACCAGCGTCACCTGGTCGAGCAACTCGTCCGTCAACGCCACGCTCTCCATCGACACGCCGTGCTCCTCGAAGCTCGGCACGTACGGGTCGTGGTACGACACGTCGGCGCCGTCCGCCAGGAACAGCTTCATCACCTCGATGGCGGGGGACTCGCGGTAGTCCCCCATGTCCTTCTTGTACGACACGCCGAGAACCAGGATTTTCGACTTCGACGGCGCCACGCCGAGCTGGTTCAGCACGCGGTGCGTCTTCTCGCGGACGAACTCCGGCATGCGGCGGTTGATCTCGCCGGCCAGCGCGATGAAGCGGGTGTTGAAGTTGTACTCGCGGGCCTTCCATTCGAGGTAGTGCGGGTCGAGCGGGATGCAATGACCGCCGACGCCGGGGCCGGGGTAGAACGGCATGATGCCGAACGGCTTGGTGAAGGCGGCGTCGAGCACTTCCCACACGTTGAGCTGCATCTTGTCGCACAGCAGCGCCAGTTCGTTGACCAGCGCGATGTTCACCGCGCGGAAGGTGTTCTCGAACACCTTGACCAGCTCGGCGGCGTTGGCGCTGGAGACCGGCACGACATGCTCGATGGTCTGCGAGTAGAAGCTGACGGCGACCGCCTGCGAGTTCGGCCCGACGCCGCCGACGACCTTGGTGGTGTTCTTGGTGGTGTAGCGGGCGTTGCCCGGATCGACGCGCTCGGGGGAGTGGGCCAGGAAGAAGTCCTGATCGACCTTCAGGCCGGACGCTTCGAGGATGGGGAGCATCACCTCCTCGGTCGTGCCGGGGTAGGTGGTCGATTCGAGGCTGATGAGCTGGCCGGGGCGCAGGTGCTTGGCCAGCTCGCGCGTCACGCTTTCGACGAAGGCGAGGTCGGGATTCAGGTTCTTGTTCAACGGGGTCGGCACGCAGATGACGATCACGTCCATCTCGCCGACCTGGCGGAAATCGCACACCGCGCGAAGATTCCCCTTCTTGACGAGGTCGCGCATCTCGGCGTCGTCGACGTCGGGGATGTAGTTGTCGCCGCGGTTGATCTGGGCGGCGCGGGCGGGGTTCTGGTCGATGCCGACGACCTTGAAGCCGACCTTGCCCTTCTCGACGGCGAAGGGAAGCCCGACGTAGCCGAGGCCGACGATGCCGATGACGGCGGAGCGGTCCTGGATTTTGGTGAGCAGGGCCTGGACGCGGAGCTGCACCTCGGCTTCGCTCTGCTCGTTGACGAGCCGGAGCTGCGGATGGTGCGGTCCGCCGCCGGACTTGTGGTTCAGCTTGAATTTGGGCTGGGCGTCAGCACGGCTTCGCGAGGGCTGCGTCATGAGAGGCTCCTTCCATGGAGGTCGCCGATCCCGTCATGGGTCGGTGGTGCGTCAAAGATGTCTCAGCTCGACCAGCGAATCGAGGGATACCAAAACCCCCGCTTTGACACAAGAGGAAAACTCAGCGACATGCTTCCAAGGGACATCGGCATTCCGCCGCAAAAACCTTTGCCGTAGGTTCGGCGCGGCGAAGCGAGGCGGACGGGGCAAGCAGAGAAGGCTGTGCCCGATCTGCGTGTCGAGCCAGCGATTCGCGCGCCTACGCCGTGGATGGAGGTGTCAAAAACCCGGAAGCAGCCAGCGGACGACCAGGGGCTAGCGCGAGGGGTGCTTGGACGGGGCGTCGAGCGGGAACAGCTCGAACGGTTCGGGGAGGAAGAGCGGCTGGGCCGGGTGGCCGGCGCTGTCGGCCGGGCGGCCTTTGGGCAGCAGCGCCGCCATGCTCTGCTCGGGCAGCGCGATCGGCAGCTCGCCCGACTCGGCGCTGACGGGGAGCGGCGCCGCGCGCGGAGCCTCCTTGATCTGCATCGGCGAGGCGGCTCGTCCCGCCTCGGCCCAGCGCACCTCGTAGCGCACGTTGCCGATCGTGATCTCGTCCCCCTTGTGCAGCCGGCCTTCCTGCACGCGCACGCCGTTGATGCGGATGCCGTTGGTGCTGCCCAGGTCGCGCACGACAAGGTAGTTGGCGACCTGGGCGATGCAGCAGTGGCGCCGCGAGATCTTGCGCGACGGGATCTGGATGTCGCATTCCTGGTGCCGGCCGATCAGCACGATCGGCTTGTCCAGCGGAATGTCCGGGCCTTCAGAAAGTGCCGCCAGATGCGGGGACATCATCGCAACCATGAGGGGTGTCTGCGTTGTTTCTTGGCGACGTTTCGTGGCGACGAGCCGTGCTGCCTCAATGGTAACTCACCCTACCCGGTTCGGCAACAGAACTTCGGCGCGTTTCAGCCGCGACACGAATCGCCGCCCGGATTCTTCCCCGCCTGCCAGGCATGGGCCGTGCCCCCGCGCCCTCCTCCCGATTCGTGGAAATGCCTATCCTTATCGGCAGCATCCATCTCGCGGGTTCCTGGGGAACCCGCCACGCTGCCGGGATGGCATGATTCACGACCCTGCAAAGGAGACCCGACCATGGCCGACTGGAAGAAACTCGCGAAGGACGCCCTGCTCGCCGACGGACGCATCGACACCAAGGAAACCGAACTGGTCCGCGCGGCGATCTTCGCCGACGAGAAGGTCGACCGCTCGGAACTGGAGTTCCTGGCCGACCTGCGCAACTCGGCGGAGTCGTCGGTGAAGGCGTTCACCGACCTGTTCATGGGAGCGGTCAAGAAGAACCTGCTCGAAGACGGCTCCATCAGCGACGTCGAGTCGAAGTGGCTGCGCAAGACGATCTTCGCCGACGGCAAGGTCGACGCCGACGAGATCCAACTGCTGAAGGACCTGAAGGCCGCCGCCAAGAGCGTCAGCCCCGACTTCGAGAAGCTCTACAGCGAGTGCGTGAAGTAGCTCCGCCTTCCAGCCCGCCGTCCTCGATGGCGGGCTGGGGTTCCTCCGGCGGAGACGGCGTGGATCGGGCGAAGGCAGGGTGCGGGCGCACCATCCCCTGCCGTGCAAGTGAGGCAGCTCTGAGCGCCTGCACGCGGGGCGACCGCCGCCCGGTCACCCAGGAGAATTTGGGTGCGTTCCCTCGAAGCGCAGCTCCGCGACCGGCACGAGTTCGTGGCTCGCCAGCTCCTCCCGCGTGTGCTCGGCGAGGTACTCGTAGCTGAGGTGGGCGTAGAACTCCGGCAGGCCGACCTCCATCAGGAACTCCAGCAGCAGCGCCTCGGCGGGGAAGCGGTTCAGCGGCAGCAGGGCGCGCAGCGCCTTCGCGTCCGCGGCGGGGAAGAAGCCACGCAGCTGCACCAGGTGCTTCTCCAGCGTGTCGGCGTCGAGGGGCACGGCGCGGGGCAGGTCGAAGCCGAAGCGCGGAGGCTCGGTGTCGCCGAACCCGAAAAGCCGCCGCAGCCAGCCGATCCACAGGGTCCAGCGCTGGCGGACGCGGTCGCCGAAGGTGCGCGGCCTCGGCGGCAGGGTCTTGCCCAGGTCCCGCTCGATGAGCCGTTCGATCTCGCGCGGGTCGCCGCGCCGCATGGCGTCCAGAAGCTCGGGCGACATGTCGGCGTCGTCGTCGTCCTCCCCGCCGCCGGAATCGAAGGCGTCGACGGTGAGTCCGTCGCGGTAGAGGTGGTACAGCCAGGCGTC
>JAYSSW010000573.1:0-3778 GCA_043720335.1 Planctomycetia bacterium | reverse complement strand
CGACCCTCTGCATCGCTTGCGGCTTCTGGATCATCCTCGGCGTCGCGGCGGTTGTCGTCGGCATCTCCGCCGGCGTGCCGCTGGCGGTCGTCGCCGGGGCGATGGGCGCGATCGGGGCGACCTGCATGGTCCGCGAGATCGTCTTGTCGCGGTAGTGGTGAGGCAAGGTGAGGCACTAAGGTAGCGTACGCTGCAACGTGGAGAACGTCCCGATGAACGAAACACGGACCCCGACGCAACGGCAGTTCGGCGCGTACCAGGCGGCGTACGACTACTTCAATGCGAAGCTGTTCGGCGGATCGCTGACGCCCAGCCTCCTCAACTTCCGTGGCCGAGGTCGCGGCAACCTGGGACTCTTCTGGCCGGAGAAGTGGAAGAGCGGCGACGCGACGACGCATGAGATCGCACTCAATCCCGAAGCGCTCGACCGGCCGCTCGTCGAAGCGCTGGCGACGTTGGTGCATGAGATGGTGCATCAGTGGCAGCAGGACTTCGGCGAGCCGCCGCAAGGCAACTACCACGACAAGGAGTGGGGCCGCAAGATGGACGAGGTCGGCCTCACGCCGAGCAACACGGGCGCGCCCGGCGGCAAGCGGACGGGTCGACAGATGACGCACTACGTCACGCCGGGCGGAGCGTTCGAGGCGGCCGTCGCGAGCATGCCGGATGAGATCGCATTGCCGTGGTTAACCGGCGGAGCGGCGGCCGAGGGGAAAGCACCGTCGAAGAATAAGAACAAGGTGAAGTACGTGTGCCCATGCGGCGTCATCGTGTGGGGCAAGGCGGGAATCGTGGTAGTCTGCGGCCAGTGCCGCGAAGAGTTCACTGCCCCCGACTGACCGCAAGAATCGCCGCAAGTATTTTAATGCCGCGTCGCAAGTCGTTACGCGGCAAGGCGCGACTACGTTTCCGCGCATGGATCACACCCATGATGTCGGGGGTTCAAATCCCTCAACGACCACTGTCGAAACCGCTCCGAACTCCTGGGTTCGGGGCGGTTTTCCTTTTTTTGACGCAGCTGCTTCGGCGCCGGGCTACTCGCTGATCTTGCACGCCGGCAGCGCCTTACCCATCGCTTCCCGCCCCTTCGTCGTCAGGCGGGCGTCGGTGATGCGCATCGCGCCGATCTCCTTCAGCCTCAGGTTCGTGAGCTGCGTGTCTCGCCCGAGGTCCGTTCCCGGCATGAAGTCGTCAACCGCCGCGCAACGTCTGAACCGGAACGCCGAGCCTGAGCGCCAAGCGAAGGAGGCGCCACGCGGAGATGGCTGGCTTCATTGCTTGCCGAGGAGCAGGTCCACGACCCAGCAGCCCCGGACATGCGGCCCTGGCTGGCGGCAGTGGTCGAGGATGTCGCGGTCCGCGCAGCCCGCTTCTTCGAGGGCGTCGGCGAGGATGGAAAGCTCCGCGAAGCGCCGCTCGTCGTAGATCGTTTGGGCGATTTTCGGAACCGTGCCGTCACGCCAGGCGAGCCACGCGTGGTCGATAGTGGTGAATTGAAAGGGGTTGCCGAAGATGTCGCGAAGTAGGTCGCATTGAGCGATTACTTCGGCATCGAATTCTCTCCGTCTTCTTGCTTCCCGCTCCTTGTCGGCCACGGCGCTGCTGCCTGTCTTGGCGTAGACCGTCCACTCTGCTACGGTGTTTGCATCCCATGCCATCACGGGGCCCTCGTTCTCAGACGCACCCAAATAGGCCGCCGCGTTCACGCTGCCGACCAATGCAAGTTTCTCGAAATGAGGCAGTACGCTTTCCTCGGCTTCCTCAGCAAAGTTTTCAACTTCCGCTTGAGCTTCGTTCATCTCGTCGTCCGTGGCAAGCTCATCGGCGTATCGCTCCGCTATTTCTACTGCACTTCGGCACCGATCATCCTTGAACAAGTCCCAGATGCGACGACAGCAGGCGCACATGAACAGGCGGACTTTTCTGTGGCTTTCACTGATTTCACCCAACTTGAGGAGCATTTCGTCAGGCTCGGCACACTTCATCCATTCCTGCTCGGTCATCAGTTGTCCCCCGCTTCGCCTTCAATGGCAATTTAGAAAGTATCGGTTCGCCCACGGATCGCGGCATGCGCTTCCTTCGCTTGGCGCTCAGGCTCGGAGGAGCCGCGATTTTTAACTAACCCTGAGCGCAAGCGACGGGATCGCTTGACGGCTCGCGGAATGATAATCTTCGCCAACCCCTTTTGTTGCGATCCCCTCGCTTGCGCTCAGGGTTAGTAAGGTGCACGCCTCACGCCACAATTTCGTCGATGACGTGGCCGTGCACGTCGGTGAGGCGGCGGTCGATGCCGTTGTGGCGGAACACCAGCCGCGTGTGGTCGATGCCGAGCAGGTGCAGCATCGTCGCGTGGACGTCGTAGCACTGCGTCGGGTGCTCGGCCGCGCGGAACGACCATTCGTCGCTGGCGCCGTGGGTGACGCCGCCCCGGACGCCGCCGCCGGCCAGCCAGTTCGTGAACGTGAACGGGTTGTGGTCGCGGCCCAAGCTCCCCTGGCTGCACGGCATCCGGCCGAACTCCGTCGTCCAGATCACGATCGTCTCGTCGAGCATGCCGCGCCGCTTCAGGTCCTTCAACAGCGCTGCGGTAGGTTGGTCCATGCCGCGCGCCATGTCGCCGTGGTCGCGCTGCAGATTCTCGTGCGAGTCCCAGTTGCGGCGCGGGAAGCCGTTGTCGGCGCCCGACCAGAGCTGCACGAAGCGGACGCCGCGTTCCAGCAGCCGGCGGGTGATGAGGCAGTTGCGGCCGAACTCGGCGGTGGCGGGCTGGTCGAGGCCGTAGAGCCGTTGCGTCTCCTGCGTTTCGCTCGAAAGATCGAGCACCTCCGGCGCACTGAGCTGCAAGCGGGCGGCAAGTTCATACGTCTGGATGCGGGCGTCGAGCCGCGAGTCGCCGGGCCGTGATTGTTGATGGGTGCGATTGAGTTGATTCAAGAGGCGCAGGCCGTCGCGTTCGCTGTCGGGGGTGATGTAGGTGTTGGGGCTGGGGAAGAGGTCGTTGATCGGGTTGCGGTCGTTGGGGCGGAGGGTGGTCCCCTGGGCGCTGGCGGGGAGGAAGCCGGCGGACCAGTTGGCCGGCCCGTTGGGGGCGAAGCCGCGCGAGTCGGGGATGACGACGAAGGCGGGGAGGTTCTGGTTCATGCTGCCCAGGCCGTAGCTCAGCCAGGCGCCCATCGACGGGTAGCCGGGCAGGACGAAGCCGGTGCCCTGGAGGAAGGTGGCCGGGCCGTGGACGTTGGAGCGCGAAGTCATGGCGGGGAGGAAGGCGATGTCGTCGGCGCAGGAGGCGATGTGCGGAACGAGGTCACTGAGCCATTTGCCGCACGCGCCGTGCTGCCGCCAGCGCCAGGGGCTTTGCATGACGTGGCCGGGGCTGCTCTGGAAGAGTTCGACGCGCCCGCCCGGATCGAACGGCTGGCCGTTGCGGCGGATCAACACGGGCTTGTAGTCGAAGGTGTCGCACTGGCTGGCCGCCCCCGACATGAACAGCTGCACGACGCGCTTCGCCCGGGCGCGATGGTGCAGCCCGCCGTTCAGTTCATCACGAGGAGTGCCGGTCTGCGCGAGCAGCCCGTCCTTGCCGAGCAGCCAGGACAATGCCAACCCGCCCAGCCCGCCGCCGGACTGCCAAAGGAACTCGCGCCGCGAGGGATGTCGCATGGGGGTGTCCTTTCAAGGCGCTGCTGCGAAGTTTAGCCGCGACGCGCAGCGGAGCGCGGGCCACACGCGATGATTCGTGAATAGATCGCCGCATGGTTCCCGCGCTCCGCTGCGCGTC
>JAYSSW010000572.1:0-17079 GCA_043720335.1 Planctomycetia bacterium | reverse complement strand
CCCCTGACCCCTGACCCCTGACCCCTGCTCGTTCAATCCCGCGCCAGTTCCACGATCTTGATGAAGTCCTTGTGCAGTTCGCAGGGGATGCCCTGCTGGTCGAGCCAGTCGCGCACCTGATGCTCGACGGTGCTTTCGCGGATGCCGTCGTCGCTCTGGGCCAGAACCGAGATTTCGCAGACGACCGACGCCTCCTTGGCGAGCGCGGCGAGAACCTGAGTCTGCACCAGAGCCAGCTGCTCCGGCGTGACGCGCAGCTTCAGCTCGACGCGCTTCAGCTTCGCCTCGCTGGGATTGCGGTTGTGCAGCGCCTGGTTGACGCGCGACAGCTGCTGGCGCATCCGCAGGCTGGTGCGCAGCCGTTCGACGGAGAGATTGGGCCCGGTGATGCGGGCGTGGCCTGCTTCGAGGGCGACCTGGACGCCGGGCCCGAACAGCATCGCGTGGAAGCCGGGGCGGGTGTCGAGGAAGTCGTCGCGGCGGCTGGTCACCTCGTAGCCCATCTCGCGCAGCAGGCGCTGGGCGTCCCCCATGAACTGCTCGTGGCTGCCGACGGCGAGGGTGCCGGTCTCCTTGCGCAGATGGAAGACGGCGACGAACAGCCAAACGACCAGCCCGCAGACGAGGCCGATCGAGAGGTTGCCAGGCTGGTGCCAGGCGTCGTCGCGCCACCACGCCAGCGCCGCCGCCCCGGCCAGGGAAACCCCCGCGAGCAGTGCCAGCGCCGCCAGCGAAAGCAGCGCGAAGCGGACGCAGTTGAGCCAGCGGGACGGGAGAGGGACAGCGTGCATGGGATGGCCTGGAGTTGAGCAGGGGTTTTCAAGCCCCAGGATGAGCGAAGCGATTCCTGGGGGTTCGACCCCCACCAATCGCTTCGCTCATGGTGGGGCTTGGGCGCGTTCCATTTCGAGTCTAGCTCGCGAATTGCACGCAGGTCGCCGGATTCCGCGTCGCATGGCCGCTCCTTCCTGCTATACTTTGGCTCGGCCATGAACACGATCCTACGAACCCTGAGCGCAAGCGACGGGATCGCAGCGAACCGTGCAGGCGGATATTCTCGTTCCGCGAGTCCACCTGCGATCCCGTCGCTTGCGCTCAGGGTTCGTGGGGCGGTCTGCCGCTCGCGTCCCTTTTGATCCGACAACCACCGGGGCCGCCATGAACCCGCTCTCTCTCCGCAAGGCGTGCGTTTCGTTGGCGTGTGGGCTGCTGCTCACTGGGCAGGCGGCGGCGCAGTCGAAGGCGCCCGTCGACTTCAACCGCGACATCAGGCCGATCCTGTCGGACGCTTGCTTCCACTGCCACGGGCCCGACCCGGCGAAGCGCAAGGCGAAGCTGCACTTCGACAAGGCCGAGGGGGCGAAGCACGCCATCAAAGCGGGCGACCCGGACAGCAGCGAGATGATCCGCCGCGTGGCGAGTTACGACGCGAAGCTGCGCATGCCGCCGCCGGGCGCGACGAAGGCGCTGTCGCCGGCGCAGATCGAATTGCTGAAGGAATGGGTGAAGCAGGGGGCGACGTGGGCGCCGCACTGGGCGTTCGTCGCGCCGAAGCGCCCGCCGCTGCCGGCGGTGACGGACAAAGCGAGGCCACGCAGCCCGATCGACCATTTCGTGCTGGCGAAGCTGGAAGCGGCGGGTCTGGGGCCGTCCCCCGTCGCCGAGCCGCACACGCTGCTGCGGCGGCTGTCGTTCGACCTCACCGGGCTGCCGCCGACGCCGGACGAAGTCGATGCCTTTGTCATTGGCTGGAACACGTCGCCCGCGGTGCGGCAGGCGACCATCGAGAAGGCGGTTGACCGGCTGCTGGCGTCGCCGCGCTACGGCGAGCGCATGGCGTCGCGCTGGCTCGACGGCGCCCGCTACGCCGACACCAACGGCTACCAGACCGACGGCGAACGCGTCATGTGGCGCTGGCGCGACATCGTCATCGAGTCGTTCAACGCCAACACGCCGTTCGACCAATTCACCCTCGAACAACTCGCCGGCGACATGCTCCCCAATCCCACCTTGGAGCAGCGCATCGCCAGCGGGTTCAACCGCAACCACCGGGGCAACTCCGAAGGGGGCGTCATCCCCGAGGAGTACGCCGCCGAGTACGTCGTCGACCGCGTCGACACCACCTCCACCGTCTGGCTCGGCCTCACCGTTGGCTGCGCGAAGTGCCACAGCCACAAGTACGATCCGGTGTCGCAGAAAGAGTTCTACCAGCTCTTCGCCTACTTCAACAACGTGCCGGAGAAGGGCAAAGCGATCAAGTACGGCAACTCGCGCCCGTGGATCCCGTCGCCGACCCGCGAGCAGGTGAAGAAACTGCAGGAGCTGAAAGCCGACCTCGCCGCCGCCCAGAAGGCGTTCGCGGCAATGGAGCCGGAGATCAAGGCGCGGCGCGATCGTCTGCAGAGCTTGGCCTATTGTCGTGTCCAGTTCGATCACGATTGGACCTATTCGCGTTTCCTGTCGTCGCGATTTCTGCTGGGCGACAAGGACGCCAAGCAGCCGCACCGATGGATCGGCGGCGCGCCGCCGCCGGTCGACGACGGCGCGGCGTCGCACTTCAACGGCCGCACGCATCTCGACGCTGGCGCCGCCGGCGGGTTCGGCTTCTTCGACAAGTTCTCGCTCGGAGCGTGGGTCAAGCCCTCCAATGACGAAGGGGGATCGATCCTCTCCAAGATGGGCGAGGAAGACCGCTCCGAAGGCTACCACCTGTTTGTCGAGAAGGGGCACGTCCATGTGCAACTGGTCAAGCGCTGGCTCGACGACGCCATCCGCGTCGAAACCGTCGACGCGATCCCGGCCAACAAGTGGAGCCACGTCTTCGTCACCTACGACGGCTCGCGCGAAGCGAAGGGGCTGCGCGTCCATCTCGACGGCCAGCCGGTGAAGCTGAAAGTCCATCTCGACGACCTCAACCAAAACTTCATCACCACCGAGCCGCTGCGGATTGGCGCCGGCGGGACCAGCCGCTTCATCGGAGCGCTGAAGGACGTGCAACTGCACCACGACGTGATCGCACCGGAGGACGTCGCGGTGATCGCCTGCCCGGATTCGCCTCGTTTTCTTGCATTGAGACCCGCGAAAGACCGCACGCCAGTGCAGGAACGGAAGTGGCGAATGGCCGCGATGGACACCAACTCGTCGGAGGAGATCGAGACCGCGCGCAAGCGGCTGTATTCTGCGGAGAAGGCGCTCGAGAAATTTGAGTCTGCGATTCCGACGACGATGGTGATGGAGGAGATGCCGACGCCGCGCGTGACACGGGTGCTGCTGCGGGGCGAGTACGACAAGCTGGGCGAGGCGGTGTCGCCGGGGACGCCCGCCGCGCTGCCGCCGCTGGCGCCGGGGCTGCCGAACAACCGGCTCGGCTTCGCGAAATGGCTCGTGCAGGCCGACCACCCGCTGACCGCGCGCGTCGCCGTCAACCGCCACTGGCAGATGCTGTTCGGCGCCGGCCTCGTCAAATCGGTCGAGGACTTCGGCGCCCAGGGGGACTGGCCCAGCCATCCCGAACTGCTCGACTGGCTCGCCGTCGAGTTCCGCGACAACGGCTGGGACACGAAGAAGCTGCTCAAGACCATCGTCCTCAGCGCCACCTACCAGCAGTCGTCGAAGGCGTCACCACCATCGCTGCGCGGCGACCCGGAGAATCGGTTGCTGTCGCGCGGGCCGCGCATGCGCCTGCCCGCCGAGATGATCCGCGATCAAGCACTGTTCGCCAGCGGTCTGCTCGTCGAGAAGCTCGGCGGCCCGTCGGTGCGGCCGTACCAGCCGGCGGGGCTGGGGAAGGAGCTGGGGGGCGACGACGAAGCCCAGGACAAGGGGCCGGCGCTCTACCGCCGCAGCCTGTACACGTTCTGGAAGCGGACGGTGGCGCCGCCGGGGCCGACGACGTTCGACGCCGCCAACCGCGAGACGTGCGTGGTGCGCGAGAGCCGCACGAACACGCCGCTGCAAGCGCTGCACCTGCTGAACGACGTGACGTACGTCGAGGCGGCCCGCGTGCTGGCGCAGCGGGTGATGCGCGAGGCCGACGCGCCGGACGCGCGATTGGCGCGGGCGTTCCGCTGGGCGACGGGCCGCGCGCCGCAGCCGAGGGAACTGGGCGTGCTGCGTGGCGGCTTCGACGAGCACCGCCAGCGCTACGCCAAGGACCGCGCGGCCGCGCTGAAGCTGCTGGGCGTCGGCGAGTCGCCGCGCGACGCTTCGCGCAACATCGCCGAGCTGGCGGCGTACACGGCGACGTGCAACCTGATCCTCAACCTCGACGAAGCGATCACGAAGGAGTGAGAAGAGGTCAGCTCTTGAGCATGCCGACCTCGCGGGCGTAGTTGAACAGGCCGCCGGCGGCGATGATGGGGGCGACCTCGCCGAGCGGCTTCAGGGTCCACTGCTCGCCGGTGGTGAGGTTGCGGAGCAAGCCGCTGGCCACGTCGAGCGACAGCTCGTCGCCGGTGCAGATCTTCTCGCACAGGCGCTCGTCGGTCTCGAAGGGGATGACGTAGCCGCCGTTGACGGAGTTGCGGAAGAAGATGCGGGCGTAGAACTCGGCGATGACGCACTCGATGCCGGCGGCGGCCAGGGCGATGGGGGCGTGCTCGCGCGACGACCCGCAGCCGAAGTTGCGGCCGCCGATCACGATCTTGTAGGGGGCGATGAACTCGTCGCTGGCGTCGTGGAAGGGGACGTGCCCCTTGGGAAGCCCCCCCTGGGCGGCGGGCACGCCGACGAGGGCGTACTTGCCGAACATCTTGTACTCCTCCGGCACCGAGGGGTTGTAGGTGAGGTACTGGGCCGGGATGATCTGGTCGGTGTCGACGTTGTCGCCCAGTACGTAGGCCTTGCCGGCGATGGTGGTTTGCATGGGAATGGTCTTCCTCGGATCGATGCTCGGAATGACACAACAGGGCGGGGTCAACTCGTCTGTTCGTCGGCGTGGGCGAGATCGCCGAACGTCTCTTCGTGGAAGCGGATCGCGGAGCGCACGTCCTGGAGGACTTCGTCGTACGTGTCCCCTTGGCCGACGACGGCGCCCCGCATGCCGATCGGGTACGCCACGTAGCCGTCGCGGTGCTTCTCGATGATGATCTTGAGCGCGGGCCGCTTTCGCATGGGGACTTACTTTCGTTGAAGGTTCAAATCAGGCCCAGGCACGTTTTGAGCAAGTGCCGCCCGGCACGACGGCGACGACCAGCGGCTTCATGTTGATCTCGTCGATCGACAGGACGACGACCGGCCTTCGCTTGGCGTCGATCTCCCTGCCTCGGGTCGGCCCCAGCTCCACGAAGTAGACCTCGCCCCGTTGGATCAGCATCGCCAGCCCTCGCTATTCCAAAGGCTCGTCGAGGTCGGCGAGGTCCTCGCAGGCCAGCTTGCTGTACCCTTCCGATTTCGGCGCGAAGCCCCGCGACCGGGAGCGCCGCAGGTCGAAGCCGTCGCGGGCCAGTTCGTTGAAGTCGGAGCAGAGCGCGGAGACGACCATCGGGAAGGTCAGCCCGTTGCTGATCGCGAACTCGATCATCGCCTGGGCGTCCTTGAGGAACTCCACGTCGTCCGGCGTCATCGGACGGGTGAACGGCCTGCGCAGCCGCTCCGCCAACTCCTCGACTTGCTCGTTCATGGCTCGCTGTCTCCGTGCGGGGTTTCGATGATTCTAGGCGGGGGCTGCTTGCGCTTGGGAACTCCGGGCGGGGCATACGGCTTCACCACGGCAACTCGCGGCGAAATTCTGACAGATCGGCGCAGTGGGCAGCGAGATCAAACAGTTCGAGCAGGCGGTCCTTGTCGTGCGTTTTTTCGAGTGGTTCCTTCACGGTGGCCACCGCGTCGCGCCCGAAGCGTTCCGAAAGCAGGCTCAGGATAGCGCGACGACGAGTTCTGACGAGGCTTTCCAGGTAGCCAATCATGAAACCTTCGAGATAGGCTTCCTTGAAGATCTCCAAATATTTTTTCCTGCAAAGCTCACGATATCGAGGTTGTTTCTTCGCGATTGACTCGATCATGTCCAGTTCGTCGGTCATGTTCGTCCCTCAATGCGGCGATTTCACTTGGGCAGCGCACGCCGGAATTCCGGCAGGTCGGCACAGTGGACGGCGAGCCGGAAAAGTTCCGACAGGAGTTTGCTGTCGCGCGCCCTCTCAAGAGACTGCTTGAGGGCAAGTGAAGCATCATGCCCGAACCGCTCCAGCAGCAAATCAAGGATTGCCTGGCGACGCTCTTCCTCGCGACCTTCCGCCAGAATCTCCTGGTACAGTTTCGATTGCTTCATGACTTCCCTCCCGATGAGTTCCACCACGTTGAACTGCGGCTTCACCAGCTTGCTGAAGATCGCCAGGATCGTCAGCATGTCGGCCCGTTCGACCACGTCGGGCGTGTGCTGCGTGATCGCCTCGGCGGCACGGCCGACGGCCTGGGCTGTCTTCTGTTCATGATGGCACAACGGGTAGAGCGCCATCAAGCCCGGATTCTGCTCCCACCAGCGGGCGGGCTGCTGCTGCCAGAGCGGGATCTCGTGGAACCAGACCTGCTGCGTCGTCGCGCCGTCCGCCTTCAGCTGGAAGGTGCCGCTTTGCGGGCGGTAGCCTCGTGGCAGCAGGATGTAGACCAAGCTGACGGTCGGCAGCTTCTCCCGCTCCGACAACAGGCCGCTCTTGGCCAGCACGCTCCACGGGGCGGATTTCTGCCAGCGCGTGTACGCCTCCATGTAGACGACGAACTTGTCCCGGCCACGCCGCGCACGGAAGACGCGGTCAGCCAGCCGCTCCGTGGCCTGCACTTCGCCCGTGAGCGGTTCCCAGTGGTCGCAAAGCACTCCCGCCAAGCGGGCCAGCGCCTGTCCTGCGTGGCGGGCGACGATCTTGAACCCGGCGTCGTAGTCGGGCACGGCATCCCCTCCCGCTTCCTAGCAGTAGTCGCGCGGGTCGGTGATCGTGCCGGTCACGGCGCTGGCGGCGACGGTCAGCGGGCTGGCGAGGAAGACCTTGGCCTCCTTGTGGCCCATGCGGCCGGGGAAGTTGCGGTTGGTGGTGCTGATGCAGCTGATGGGCGTGTTGAGCCGGCCGAACGTGTCGCTGGGGCCGCCCAGGCACGCCGCGCACGACGGCTCGCCGATCTTGGCCCCGGCGCTGAGGAAGATCTCCTCCAGCGTGCTGCCGTTGATGCGCTCGGTCTTCAGGCCGGCGGCGATCTCGCTGGTGGCGGGGACGACGAACGTGTCGATGCGGACGCTCTTGCCCCTCAGGATGCCGGCGGCGGCGCGGAAGTCGGTCAGCTTGCCGCCGGTGCACGAGCCGATGTAGGCGCGGTCAAGTTTCGTGCCCTTCACCTCGGAGACGGTCGCCTTGTTGTCGGGGCTGTGCGGCTTGGCGATGACGGGTTCCATCTTGGTCACGTCGTAGACCTTCTCGAAGCAGAACTTCGCTCCGGGGTCGGTGGCGACGGGGGTGTAGGGCTTGCCTGATTTGTTGCGCTGGTTGACATAGTCGAGGGTGAGCTGGTCGGCGCCGATGATGCCGTTCTTGCCGCCGGCCTCGATGACCATGTTGCAGAGGGTCATGCGTTCCTCGATGTTGAGGGCGAAGACGCCGTCGCCGTCGAACTCCATGGCTTGGTAGGTGGCGCCGTCGCAGCCGATGTCGCCGATGACGGCGAGGATGAGGTCCTTGGCCATGAGGTAGGGGGGGAGGGCGCCGTGGAAGACGAAGCGCATGGTGGGGGGCGTCTTGAGCCAGAGCTTGCCGGCGCCGAGGATGAAGCCGGCGTCGGTGTTGCCGATGCCGGTGGCGAACTCGTTGAAGGCGCCTGCGGTGCAGGTGTGGCTGTCGGTGCCGAAGAGGACTTCGCCGGGGCGGGTGTGGCCTTCCTCGGGGAGCGCGATGTGGCAGACGCCCTTGTACTTGGGGGTGCCCACGTCGTAGAAGTGGGGCAGGTTCTGCTCGGCGACGAACGAGCGCAGCGTGTCGACGTTGCGGTTGGCCATCGCGTCGGCGGTGAAGATGTAGTGGTCGGGGATGATGACGACCTTGTCGCGGTCCCAGACCTTGGCGTCCTTGCCGAAGTGGCTCTTGAAGACGCCGATGGTGCCCGGCCCGCAGACGTCGTGCGTCATGAGGATGTCGGCGTCGACCCAGATGTTCTCGCCCGGCGTCACCGAATCGCGCCCGGCGTGTCGGGCCAGGATCTTCTCCGTCATCGTCATCGCAGGCATGGCAAGGCTCCTCGTTCAGGGTTCCCGCCTTCAATATATGCCAGGCCCGCGCCGCAGTCCGGCGACTTTCCCGCAAGCAACGCGGCGCGCGTCAAGCCCGCTGCCGCTAGGCGGCGGGGTAACGCATGTTTCGACCCCGCCGCCTAACGGCAGCGGGCTTGACAACATCGATGAGGTGGATGAAACACAAAAAGCCGGCGTGACCTCACGGTCGCGCCGGCTTTCTCGTTGCTGCAATCGCGCGGTCGATCACGGCATCGGGATGTTCTTGAGGATCTTGCCGAGCGTGTCATAGGTGATCTCTCCGCGGAGGACGACGTTGACCCCCTGCGAGGAGATGCGCAGCGTCTTCATGATGTCGACGGCGAAGGCGAACTTCTCGTCCTGCTGCGCCTTGTTGTTGACGAAGAACATGGCCAGCTTCAGGCCGGCGTTGCCCTGGTCGGCCATGGTCTTGGCGGTGTCGGCGTCGACGGCGTTGACGCCGAACTGGAAGGTGACGTTCTTGTCGAGGGTGATCGCGGCGCTGATGCCGTCGATCTTCTTGGCCTCGTCGATGGCCTTCTCGGGGACGTTGGGGGCGTTCTTGAGGATCTCGCCGAGGGCCTTGCCCGTGACGACCATGCTCAGGCTCTGCTTGGCGTTGGTGGTGTCGAAGAGGCCCTTGAAGTCCTTCTTCATGGCCGACTGCTTGGTGCCGTTGAAGCGGGCGATGGCGTCGGTGAGGCCTTCCTTGTTGAGCGTGGCGAGGATGGTCCCCTTGTTGACGACGCCGATGTAGACCTTCTTCTCGTCGGGGGGGGAGATCTCGAAGACCTTGGCGGCGCCGACGCTGGAGACCTTGACGTCCTGGCCCGCGTCCTTGCCGGCGGCGACGACCGATTCCTCGATCTTGTCGGCGTCGAACTTGCCTTCGATGATGAGCAGGACGGCTTCCTGGTTCTGCGTGCCGTCCGAGGCGATGGTGACGCTGGCGAGGTCGGTGAACAGGTTGAACCCGGCCTTGGCCAGGTACTTGTCCAGCCCCTTGTCCTTCATGCCGTTCTCGATGAAGAACTTGGCCTGGTCGACCAGTTCCTTGTTCTCCTTGGCGAGTGCGGACTTGAGGATCTGGCCCAGGTTGACCGTGACGACCGCTTCGGTGCCGCTGGGAAGCAGCTTGGGATCGACCGCGCGCGCCGTGGACACGCCCGCCAACAGGCCCGCCGCGCACAGGACAGCGGCCAGCCACATGCGACGAATCGCTTGCATCGGAAAATTCTCCGTCATCAGGGAAAGGCGAAAACCACTCCGTGGAACAACCCCCATGATACTGAGGCGCAGCGCGCGGTGTTTCAAAAAAACGAATTTTGACGGACACGCTGCAGGTGTGGCAGAGGGCCGCCGGCCCCCTTGCGGAAACGACATGGCGCAGCTTGTGAGTCGCTGCAAGCGAAGGTGGCCAGGCCAAACGAACCCGGAGCGCAAGCGATGGGATCGCAGCGAGCCATGCAGGCGGAAAATTCTCGCTCCGCATGGTGTCGGGCGATCCCATCACTTGCGCTCCGGGTTTGTTTGGCCTCATTGCAACAACGAAAAAGGCCCCGAAGCAGCTTCGGGGCCTTCGTGAAATTCGGAGCCGTGAATCAGGGGCAAGCGGTCGTGGGGCCGTTGGCGGAGATGTCGACAATAGGCGCAGCAGGGCTTGCGTTGGGATCGAAGAAGCCCTGGTTGTCCGTCACGTTCATTCCGCCCAAGATGAACGGCCCGCCCGGCCCGGGATTCGACTCGGTAATGGTCGCGATGCTCAGGCTGTTGTCGAGGTTGATCAGGTTGTTGGCGGCTTCGGCGAACTCGCTGACGAGGGCGAGGCGGAGGTAGTTGAAGCCGTAGGCGGCGGCGAGGACGACGATCACGAAGTAGAACAGCAGTTCGCTGCTCAGGACGAAGCCGGCGTCGTCGGACCAGAACTTCCGCATCAGATTCTTCATGGACCAGACTCCTGTGATAGGAAGGGGGGAGACTCGGCCAGCCTGCGCCTGCAGGCCGACACGGCAAGCGACGCCGAAGCGACAGCGTGTCGCGGCGTTCGCAGGGAGTGCAAGGAGGGAAAGCGAGGACTGCATCCTCGCGGCGGGACAGGCTGTCGGACGTGTTCGGGCGACGCGGTGGTCGTGGTCGAAGGCTTGGCGGTGCACAAACATCATTCGGCTGCCGATCCCTGGTGGTGCGACGGGTCGCGTTGAACCGGGCTAGTCCGCCGCAGTCCCGTTGCCATGTTCATCGAACCGGGGGCCGGGGCTTCTGTGTGCATTTCCGCCGAATTGAGGGCGAACGGGGCGAACTGCGTTCAGAAGGAAGCGGCGGCGCCGGTTGCGGCGCGGATGCCGAACGGACCCTGCCGCATGGGGCGGAGGCTTACGAAAAAAGCCCCCAGCTACGTGCTGGGGGCTTTTTCGTGGTTTCGCGGGGTTCGACCCCCACCAACCCTGAGCGCAAGCGAGGGGATCGCTCGGCGACTCGCTGCAAGAGAATTTTACGCCCACCTGCTTCCCTGTGATCCCCTCGCTTGCGCTCAGGGTTAGTGGGGCCTGGATCTCAAATCTCAGCCCATGATCTGCGTGATCGGGTTGGCGCCGCGGTCGACGATGCGGATGGGGCGGCCGTTGGCGGCCTGGTTCTGCTTGTTGTAGTCGATGCCCAGGACGCGGCAGACGGTCGCCATGAAGTCGAGGGTGCCGACCGGGCGGTCGGTGACGGTGGCGGCCTGGGCGTCGGTGCGGCCGATGACCTGGCCGCCGCGGATGCCGCCGCCGACCATCACGCTGCTCCACGCACGCGGGTAGTGGTCGCGGCCCGGCTGGGCGCCACGGGCGTTGATGCGCGGCGTGCGGCCGAACTCGCCCATCCAGATGACCAGGGTGCTGTCGAGCAGCCCGCGGTCGCGCAGGTCGGTGACCAGTGCGCTGATGGCGGGGTCGACCTGCGACGAGAGTTGGCGGACGCGCTCGAAGTTGTTCTGGTGCGTGTCCCAGCCGCCGAGCGTCACTTCGACGAACTTGACGCCGGTCTCGATGAGGCGGCGGGCCATCAGGCAGCCCTCGGCGAAGCGGCCCGTGCCGTAGGCGGCGCGGGAGGCGGCGGGTTCGCGGGTGATGTCGAAGGCCTGGGCGCCCTGGTCGCGCATCAGCGTCACGGCCCGCTGCACAGTCGTGCGGTGGGCGCTGGCGGTGTGCGACTGGTGGGTGCGCTGGAAGCCCTGTTCGAGTTCGTCGAGCAGGCCGAGGCGGGTTTGGAACTGGCCCTCGGCGACGGCGGTGCGGAGGTTTTCGACGCCGCGGGTCGGGTCGGCGACAACGAGAGGTTGGTAGCGGGCGCCGAGGAAGCCGGAGCCGTAGCTGCGGTTGCCGACGGAGACGAAGTTGGGCATGTTGTTCTGTTCGTCGCCGAGTTCCTTGGAGACGATGGAGCCGAGGCTCGGGTAGACGATGCCCCCCTGGCCTTCGCGGTAGCCGGTGTGGAGGTTGTACTTGGCGCGGGGGTGGGCGCCTTCGGGGGTGCTCATCGAGCGGATGATGGCGGCGTGGTTCATCAGGCGGGCGAACTGCGGGAAGTGCTCGCTGATCTGGATGCCGTTGACGTTGGTCTGGATGGCGGTGAACGGGCCGCCCTGGTCGGTGCCGGGGCGAAGGTCGAAGGTGTCCTTGTGGCTGGGGCCGCCGTCCATCCACAGGAGGATGCAGTTCTTGGTGGCGGCGGGCGTCTCGCCAGCGGGCGTCTCGCTTGCGCGGGCGGCGAGCACGTCGAGCCAGCCCGACATCGAGGCCCCGGCGACGCCGGCGGCGGACATTTTCAGCAGGTCGCGGCGATTCATCTGCATGGCAAATCCCCGGGAATCAGTGGTCAGTGAGTAGTGGTCAGTGGTCAGGGAACATTCGGCTTATCAAGCCCGCTGCCGTCTGAGGCGGCGGGGTCAAGCGGTCCAATGTCGTCGCGTCAGTGGTTCAGCACGAACTCGCTCGAGTTCAGCAGCGCCCAGACGATGTCGCCGTAGGCGGCACGCGGCAGCCCCTTCGAGTCGGCGACGTGCTTGACGAGGCGGGTCGTTTCGGCCTCCGTCGGGCGCCGCGACAGCACGGCGAGGTAGATGTTCTCGACCGCTTCCCGTGGCGACTTGGCGCCGCCGGCGAGGCTGACGCCGAGGAACTCGCCCCGGTTGGTGAGCTGCGAGTTCATGATGCGGAGCGCCTGCGGAATGCCGGCGGTGTAGTCGAACGGGTTGAACTCGTCGACGCGGAAGAAGCTGATGAAGTTGTCGCGGGGGCCGACCGGGCCTTTCTTGTCAGCCGCCTTGGCTTCGCCCTTGCCCTTGGCGAGCGGGCCTTTGCCGACCACCGACACCAACGAGTCGAACAGTTGCTCCGGGTGCATCGTGCGGACGATGCGTTGGCTGTACAGGTCGGGTTCGATCGACGCGCTGTCAACGGTCGACTTGCTGGTGCGCTGATAAGCGTCGCTGAAAATGATCGCTTTGAGCAGTTGCTTCGTGTCGAAGTTGTTCAGCTTGAACTGCTCGGTGAGCGTGGCCAGCAGTTCGGGGTGCGACGCCGGGTTGTCGTCGTGCATATCGTCGACGGTGTGGACCAAGCCGCGGCCGAACATCTGGAACCAGAAGCGGTTGACCATCGCCTTGGCGAAGAACGGGTTGTCCTTGCTGGTCATCCAGTCGGCCAGCACCGGGCGGGCGGGGTCGGCGGCGGCGATCTTCGGCGAGGCGCCCTGCAGGAACTTCGCCGGCACGATCTTCGCCGACTCCGGCAGCATCTGCTTCTTGCCCTTGGCGGCCGTGCTCTCGCTGATGACGATCGGCGTCCCCTTCTTGGCGGCCTGCTGCGGGTTGGCGCTGGCGCGGGTCTTCATGAAGAACGCCGCCATGCCCCAGTACTCGTTCTGCTTGTAGTCGGTGAACGGGTGGTTGTGGCACTGGGCGCACTGGAGCTGCACCCCCATGAACATGCGGCTGACGCTGTCGGTGATCTTGTCGACGGTGTTGTTGCCGATGAAGTAGGTGACCGCCCCGTTCTCCTCCTGCGTGCCGGTCGAGGTGACCAGTTCATGCACCAGCTTGTCGAGCGGCTTGCCCTCGTTGAAGCCGGCGGCGAGCCACTTCTGCAGTGATTCAACCTTCAACGCACGGTTGTTCGATTCGCGGGGGATCATCAGCGTGGTCCACACCTCGGCCATGAAGGTGCCGAAGCGCGGGTCGGCGAGCAGTTCGTCGACCAGCTTCTGCCGTTTGGCCGGATCCTTGCTGTCGAGGAACGCCCGGGCCTTCTCGGCGCTCGGGATGACGCCGACGAGGTCGAGGTGGACGCGGCGCAGGAACTCGGCGTCGTCGCACACCGGGACGGCCTTGACGCCCTCCTTGTTGAGACGCTTCATCACTTCCTGGTCGATCAGCTTGCCAAGAGCGACGGTTTCGACCTTTTGGCCGTTGGTGAGGCTCTTGGCCTGCTCGACCGGGGCGGACTTCTTGCCGTCTTCCTTCTTCTCGACGACGGGGGGGGTGGCCTTCTTCCCCTTCTTCTGAAAGGTTTGGCCGTGAGCGAGGTCGTACTTCGCGCAGAACGCGGCGAGGACGAACCCGGCGATCGCGAACAGGCTCAGCAGCGAGCCGACGCGCTTCCCTGCTGAAGCTGGCTTTGCAAGGACTTTGGACATATCTTGTTGCTCCTATGAACCTTGCGGAGTTTTCGTGCGTGCCGGCGAAGTGCGTCGCCTCAAGGTTACGGAAAATTCAACGCTTTTGCACGCCGAAAGTTCCGCTCGCGGCGTGTTTTAATTTCTGGCATCGCTCGTTCGCTTTGATAACGTAGGGGCAGGGGGGCAGTGGTCAGGGGCCAGTGGGCAGTGGCCAGTGAAAACAAATTCCCAAGCCCCAGGATGAGCAACGCGATTCCTGGGGGTTCCGACCCCCACCAATCGCTTCGCTCATGGTGGGGCTTGGCGGCCCTAAATCCGATCACTGACCACTGATTACTGACCACTGCCCAGAGGACCCCTTCCCATGCGTCTGCTCACCGCTTCGATCTGCCTCGCCATCCTCACCGCCGCGTCCCTGCGCGCCGGCGACGACGGCCTCGCGGGCAACTGGAAGTTCAACATCTACGAGGACGGACAGCAGATCAGCTTCTGGCTCCTCAACTTCGCCAACAAGGACGGCAAATGGGAGGGCACCGTCGAACCCATCGCACGCGGCGTCCCCCGCACCACCCTCGACGGACTCAAAATCACCGGCGACAGCCTCCAGTTCACCCTCAAGATCCAGAAAGGCCCCACCTTCAACGTCGAGGCGAAACTCCCCAAGACCGGCGCCAAAAAAATCTTCGGCTCCCTCGTCCGCGAGAACTCCGCCACCCCCATCGTCATGGAAGCGACCGCCGCCAAGAACGGCTTCGAGGTCAGCCGCGAGTTGCTGCTCCGCGCTCCCAACGATCCGAAATCGTTCGGCACCCTCCTCGAACTCATCCCCCAGGGCAAGGACAACAAACTCGCCGCCAACGACCTGAAAGAGCTCGTCGACGGCTCGCTGAAGGCCTCCGAGTTGTTCGGCTCGCGTTGGCAGCTCCAGCACGCCCTGAAGCTGGTCGACGTGCTCCAGTCGAATGAAGCCTACGCCCCGATCGCCCTCGATGTCGCCCGCAAGGCCGAAAAGATGCTCGACGCCAAGGCTCCCATCGACACCCAGCTCAAGCTGCTGTCGCTGGTCTCCGACGCGCTCCGCAAGGCGAAACAGGACGACGAGGCGAAGAAGCTTGACATCCGCGTCAATGCGCTCGAGAACGCCGCCTTCGCCGAGCACAACAAGAAGAAGGCCCCCTTCGAGCTGGAGAAGCCGGCCCCGCGCAAGGGCAACCGCGCCGTATTGGTCGAGCTGTTCACCGGCGCCCAGTGCCCGCCGTGCGTCGCCGCCGACATGGCCTTCGACGGCCTGGAGAAGACGTATCCCGCCGCCGACGTGGTGCTGCTGCAGTACCACATGCACATCCCCGCCCCGGAGCCGATGAGTTCCCCCGACAGCGAAAAACGTTTCGACGCCTACTCCGACCGCTTCCCCAAGGCGGTGCGAGGCACCCCCGCCATGCTGTTCAACGGCAAGGTTGAAGGCGCGTTCGGCGGCGGCCCCGACGAGGCCGAGGACACCTACAAATCAGTCCTCAAGGTCGTCGGCAAGCAGCTGGAGAAGCCCGCCACCGTGCATCTGTCCGCCAGCGCGACCCGCAAGGACGACAAGATCCGCATCAAGGCCCAGGTGAAGGACCTCGACAAGCCCGGCGAGAAGATCAAGCTGCGCTTCGTCCTCGTCGAGGACTGGGTCCGCTACAAGGGCCGCAACGGCCTGCAGTACCACCACCGCGTCGTCCGCGCCCTGCCCGGCGGCGTCGAAGGCTTCGCCGTCACGAAGAAGGACGCCGACCAGAATGTGACGGTCGACCTGGCCGACGTCCGCAAGGCGATCAACACCTACCTCGACGAAAGCTACCCCGAAGGCCCGCGCCCGCTGCGCCTGCGCAGCCTGCACGTCGTCGCGCTGGTGCAGGACGACGCCACCGGCGAAGTCCTGCAAGCCATCGACACCCCGGTCCGCGACGAGTAGGGTTGCTTCGACGACGCAAGCCCAGGGACGACCGCGTCCCTGGGCTTTTTTTGTTGGCCGCATCGCCGATGCGAACGGCGTTTTGAGGTGCGGTCCTGATCTGCATTAAACGCACCGGAACCATGCGAATTGCCGCGATTCTACACCGAAGGTGCTACATAACAAAGCCCAGGGTCGCGCAGCGCACCCTGGGAAGCCGTGAAGTTACAGGCTCTGCCCCAACGGGGCTGCATCGCCGCTTGCGACACGTTTGATGCAACGCCTTTGGCGTAGAAATCGAAAAAGGCGTTCACGTGCCCAGGGTGCGCTGCGCGACCCTGGGCTTTGTTATGCAGCACCTTCGGTGCAAAAACCGGATCATCCCATCCGCCGTCCCGGTTCAAATTCCGCCCACAATGGGTTGACACCGCTGGCCCGACGCGCTATGATTAAGTGAACAAAAGAACACGTCAATGTCGGGATTCGTCCCGCGCGTGCGGTCCACCCAATCCCGGCCATTTTCACATAACCGTGAGGTGTCCCATGCTTCAGCAGGCGCTCGTCGAACGGTTGGCCGAACCCTTCGCCAGCCATGAGGTCAAATGGAAGGCCCAGGTCGTGCGCGGCAACCGCGCCCTCGCCGTCACCTACGTCGACGCCCGCGCGGTCGAGGATCGGCTCGACGCCATCTTCGGCGTCGATGGCTGGCAGGACGCCTATCAAGTGCTGCCCAACAACAACGTCGTCTGCAAGCTCCGCATCCGCATCGGCGACGAATGGATCGAGAAGTCCGACGTCGGCAGCCAAAGCGACCAGCCCGACGAAGGCGACCGCATGAAGTCCGCCTTCAGCGACGCCCTCAAGCGCGCCGCCGTCAAGCTCGGCATCGGGCGCTATCTCTATCGCCTGCCGCAGCAGTGGACCGACTACGACGCGACGACCCGGCAGCTGCGCCAGACGCCCAAGCTGCCCGAATGGGCGCTGGGGCGCGACGAGC
Organism: Planctomycetia bacterium; assembly: GCA_043720335.1. Lineage (GTDB taxonomy): Bacteria > Planctomycetota > Planctomycetia > Gemmatales > Gemmataceae > JAYSSW01. The sequence continues at coordinate 261 of JAYSSW010000572.1, read as the reverse complement.
GGCCTGCGGAACGCAAGCCGGAACGGAAGATGAAGGTGGCGGCGGAGACCGAGACGATCAGCCGTTCGCAGTGGGACCAGATCAAGTCGAACCTGGTGCAGAACGGGATCTCGCAGCGGAAGTTTCTGGAGCACTTCCACGTGCAGAAGCCGGGCGAGCTGCCAGCGGAGCACTTCGGGGAGGCGCTGCAGCGTTCGCAGCAGCCGCAGGAGGCGTGGCGCCTGGAGCCGGCGCCGGCGGCGTGACTTTCGATTGGAGATT
>JAYSSW010000571.1:0-1675 GCA_043720335.1 Planctomycetia bacterium | reverse complement strand
CCAGGGACGGCTGTCCCTGGGCTTTCGATGTTTCAACGATCCCCGACGTGGGATGCGCTCTCACCCCCTGCCCTTGCTTTCCTCGACCGAATCCTCTCCCACTCCTCGTGAGGCGGACATGCGACCATCCCTGCGACGGTTCCTCGCTTCGCTACTGGCGCTCGCCGGCCTCTCCTTCGGCGTTTGGCAGCTTCTCGCGGGCAATCCCCCCGAGGCCGAACGCCGGGCGGCCCTCGTCAAGCAGTTCGAGGCGGGCAACTTCAAGGACGCCTACCAGGGTCTCCGCACGCTCACCCTCGATCCCGCCTGCGACCCCGCCAAGGTCGGCGCCGACCTGCAGCTCGCCCTTCGCTGCCTCGAACGGCTCGCCAAGGTCCACGACATCGACGAGTACCGCGAAGCCGTCGTTAAGACGCACGCCAAGAACTGGCGGCTCCTCTTCGAGGCGGCCAAATCGTACATCGCCGTCCAGCACGACGGCTTCACCATCGCCGGCAAGTTCGAGCGCGGCGGGCACCGCGGCGGCGGCCAGTACATGAACGCCAGCCAGCGCGACCGCGTCCGTGCTCTTCAACTCATGCAGCAGGGGCTGGAGCTGGCTGGCAAGGACGACGACAAGGTCGCCGCCGCCGAGTTCCACTTCCAGTTCGCCCACTACGTCCTCAACGGTCCCGACGGCTACGAGCCGTGGCGCCTCCAGTACCTCACTGATCTCACCAAGCTCCCCGACTACGACGAAGGCTACCGCAACTACGGACGCGGGCGGCGCGGCGGGTTCGTCAGCGTGTCGTCGAACGGCGCCCCCGTCGACGCCGACGGAACGCCGGTCTACCACCAGCTGCCCAAGAGCTTCGCCGAGGCCAAATCGGACGGCGAGCGCTGGCGCTGGCTGCTCGCCCAGACAGCAGTGATCCAGCCGAGCCGGCTCAGCGAGACCGAGTTCGTCTTCGCCAACTTCATGCAGAGCCAGCTCGGCGTGCAGACGATGGGCTGGTACGGCGCCCGCTCCGCCGACGGCGAGAGCAAGACCGGCACTTACGCCCTGCACACGCTCAAGGAAACCGAGACCATCGCCCGCCTCGCCACCGGCGTGAAGCGGTTCAGCGTGCCCGACGAGTTCAACTGGATCAAGGTCTACTTCCGCATCGCCGACCGCGAGAAGAGCGTCTGGGGCGAGCGCTCGCTCGACACGCTCGGCCAGCTCTTCGAGGACCGCAGGCAGTACGTCCGCGCCGCGGGCATCTGGACGCGCGGCGTCCAGGACTACGGCCCCGGCGTCAACAACAGCCGCCAGCTGCGCCTCGACCAGATCGTCCGCAACTGGGGCCGTTTCGAGACCGGCAGCATCCAGCCCGCCGGCGCCAAGGCGAGCGTCGATTTCCGCTTCCGCAACGGCGCCAAAGTTTCGCTCGAAGCCCACGAGATCCACGTCGAGAAGATCCTCAACGACGTGAAGGCCTACCTCGTCGCCAATCCGGGCAACCGCGTCGACTGGAACCAGATCAACATCGGCAACCTCGGCCATCGCCTCGTCGAGCAGAACCAGGCCCAGTACCTCGGCGCCAAGGTCGCCAGCTGGGACATGGACCTCAAGCCCCGTCCCACCCACGTCGACGACCGCGTCACCATCACCACGCCGCTGCAGAAGCCCGGTGCCTACCTGCTCACCGCCCAG
>JAYSSW010000570.1:0-1677 GCA_043720335.1 Planctomycetia bacterium | reverse complement strand
GGACCGTGTCCATACCCCACCTCGCCTTCACGGATGCACCAACCACCAAGCGTAGCAAGGATTTGCAGCGGACGCCAGCCACCTTGAAAGGGGTAGGCCATCGCCCCTGCACGACAGCACTTCGATGTCTCCTGTCTGAGCATGCGCTCTGGCTCGCCGCCGCCGGCGCGAAGGTCACCGGCGGCGACTTCTCCCAAGGCATGCTCGAGGAAGCGCGGCGGAAGCCGGGGGCGGAGTCGATCCGCTTCGTCGCCCACGACCTGCACACGCCGCTGCCGTTCGCCGCCGGCACGTTCGACCGCGTCGTCAGCGGGCTGGTGCTGGAGCATCTGCAGCAGCTCGACGGCTTCTTCGCGGAGGCCCGTCGCGTGCTGAAGCCGGGCGGCGAGGCGGTCGTCTCGACGATGCACCCGGCCATGTTCCTGCGCGGCGCCCAGGCCCAGTTCGCCGACCCCGGCACCGGCGAGATCGTCCGCCCCGGCAGCGTCGCGCACCAGGTCGGCGCGTTCGTCATGGCCTCGCTGCGGGCCGGATTCCGCCTCGACGCCATCGACGAGTTCACGCCGGACGACGTTCTCGCCGCTCGGTTTCCGCGCGCCGAAAAATACCTCGGCTGGCCGATGCTCGTGCTGTTGCAACTGACGGCGTGACGCGCGCGGAGACACGGATCCTCCGCGTCGCGGCGAAACTCCGCGCTCGCTCGCTTCTACTGCTTCGGCAGGCGGCGGACCTCGTTCTCGTCGAGGATGATGACCGGGCCTGCGCCGCCTCCGCCGTTGTCGTCGTCCGTGTCGTCGTCGTCATACTCCTCGCCGTCGTCGTCGTCATACTCCTCGTCGTCGCCTTCGTCGTAGAACTCGTCGTCGCCGAACACGGGCACGGTGTAGTGGAAGCCGTCGGCGCCGCAGCGGTGGGTGAGGATGGCCATGATCTGGCGGCAGCGGGCGGGGCCGTCGCGGGGGCCGGCGAAGAAGCAAGGCTTGCCGTCCTTGCCGAACTCCAGCGTCTCGTCCGAGTCGGCGGGGTTGATGTCGCCGAAGATCGCCTTGGCCTTGGCGTAGCCGGCGTGCGGCGCGAGGCCGAGGTCGGCGGCGTAGGCGACGGCGCCCTCGACGAACTTGCGCGCGGTCGCCGGCGAGAGGTCGACCTGGTTGTATTTCGCACGACTGCCCCGCAGGAACATCTCCTCGTACTCGTCCTTGGTGCGGATGTCGGCGAAGGCGTCCTTGACGCCGAGGCAGTAGCGGTCGATGAGGAAGCAGCCGAAGGCGACGCTGCCGTTGGGGAGCTGGCGGCTGACGAGCAAGCTGCCGATGCCCTGCGACCAAAACTCCTCGTTGATGAACGTGTGCAGGATCGGGTGCTTGGCCATCTTGGCGAGTTTCTCGGCCAGCCCGGCGTTCTGCGACTTGACGATCTCGTGCTTCTTCTTCTGCCGCTTGCTTGCGCGGCGCTGCAGCTTCTTCTGCCGCTTGCGGGGGTCGGCTGCCATGGGTAGCCTCCTTGGAAAGCCCAGGGACAGCCGTCCCTGGGTGTGACACTTCCCAGGGACGGCTGTCCCTGGGCTTTCGGGTCTTTTTTTCGTAACCGTTCACCGCTGCGCGAGCATGGCGGGGCACGGCAGCCCGGCGCGGCGGGCCTCCACGGCGCTGCGCAGGTATTCCAGCGGGCTGCGGC
>JAYSSW010000569.1:0-7933 GCA_043720335.1 Planctomycetia bacterium | reverse complement strand
AGGGCAGCAGCCCTGGGCTTTCCGTGCGAACCGGTAGAGACTCGATTTTCGCGAGGAACGACGCCGGCGCCGCCGGCCACGGGAGATAGACGATGAATTGGCTTCAGGGTTCGTGGAAGTCCCGGTTGGCGGGCGCGGCGCTGGTCCTTGGCGTGGTAGCGACGCTGCGTGCGCAGGCCCCGGTCACGCCGGTCGCCGTCGAGGTGAACAAGAAGATGGTCAAGGTGTTCGGCGGCGGCGGCTTCAAAGGCCTGCCCGGCTACGGCACCGGCATCCTCGTCTCCCCCAAGGGGCACATCCTCACCGTCAACAACCATCTCCTCTCCTCGTCGCACGAGATCCGCGTCCACCTCTACGACGGCCGGCTCGCCCGCGCCAAGGTCGTCTCGCGCGAGCCGGAACTCGACGCCGCCCTGCTCCAGATCGAGGACGACATCGATTTCCTGCCGCACTTCGACCTCGCCGCCGAGGCCGCCCGCCCGCCCGCCGTCGCTGGCGACTGGGTGCTGGCGCTGAGCAACCAGTTCCAGATCGCCACCCGCGACGAGCCGATGTCGGTGCAGCGCGGCGTCATCGCCGCCCACGCCCCGCTGCGAGGCCGCCGCGGCGTCTTCGAGGCGCCCTTCGTCGGCGAGGCCTACTTCCTCGACGCCATCGTCAACAACCCCGGCGCCGCCGGCGGCGCGGTCGTCACCCGCAAGGGGGAGCTGCTCGGCGTCATCGGCCGCGAGCTGAAGAACACCCTCAGCGACACCTGGATCAACTACGCCGTCCCCGTCCAGTCGGTCGTCGAGGTCCAGCGCGGCGACAAGGCCGAGAAGGTCAGCATGGCCTCCTTCGTCAAGGACAGCATCGCTGGCAGGTACAAGCAGGGCGAGATCCGCAAGGTCGCCGAGGACAAGGGGGGCTACCACGGCATCGTCCTCGTCGTCAACGCCGTCAGCGCCACGCCCCCCTACGTCGAGGAGGTCGTCCCCGGCTCCCCCGCCGCCAAGGTCGGCCTCCGCCCCGACGACCTCGTCGTCTACATCGAGGGCGAGCTGGTCCCGACCATCGCCATGTTCAAGGACCAGATGAAGCGCCACGGCCCCGGCGAGGAGGTCAAGATGCAGATCCAGCGCGGCACGAAGCTGGAGAGCTTCCGCATCCGCCTCGTCGACCGCCCGAAGATCGTCCTCCCCCCCGCCGTCGGCGCGAGCAAGTAGATCATGCAAGCCCCACCATGAGCGAAGCGATTGGTGGGGGTTTGAACCCCCAGGAATCGCTTCGCTCATCCTGGGGCTTGATCGTCCCCTCCAAGCACTCGAACTTCCTTGAGGTTTCCCTCATGCTTCGGCGACACGTCCTGTTCCTGCTGGCTCTCGTGGCGCTGCTGCCCCTGCCGTCGGCTCGCGCTCAAGGCGACCTCAACGACGAGCTGGAGAAGGCCACCAAGGACGCCGTCAAGAAGGCGTCCCCCAGCGTCGTCCAGATCGTGACGCAGGGCGGCTCCGACATCGTCGTCGTCGGCATCAAGGGGCAGGAGTTCCGCAAGGGACTCGGCCCCACGACCGGCGTCATCGTCGATTCCGACGGCTACATCATCTCCAGCGCGTTCAACTTCATCAACAACCCGACCACCATCCTCGTCGCCCTGCCTGGCAAGGCCGAGCCGGTCGTCGCCCAGCGCGTCGCCACCGACCAGTCGCGCATGCTGACGCTGCTGAAGATCGACGCCAAGGGGCTGCCGGTCCAGCCGTTCGTGCCGCGCAGGGAGATCGCCGAGGGGCAGTGGTCGATCGCTCTGGGCCGCACCCTCGACGCCCGCCCGGACGGCCCGCCGTCGGTCAGCGTCGGCGTCGTCAGCGCCCTCAACCGCATCTGGGGCAAGGCGATCCAGGTCGACTGCAAGACCTCGCCCATCAACTACGGCGGCCCGATCATCGACATCGCCGGCCGCATTCAAGCGATCCTCATCCCCGCTTCCCCCAGCGACGAGGGAGCCACCGCCGGCTTCGAGTGGTACGACTCCGGCATCGCCTTCGCGATCCCGATGGAGGACGTGATGGCCGTGCTGCCCCGCTTGAAGTCGGGCAAGAACCTGCAGAAAGGCATCCTCGTCGGCCTCGATCCCAAGGCCAAGGACCTGTTCGCCTCGCTGCCCCCCATCGGCAGCCTGCCTCCCGGCTCTCCCCTCGCCCTCGCCGGCGCCAAGCAGGGGGACATCGTCGTCGAAGTCGACGGCAAGGCGGTCGTCCGCATGGCCCAGCTCCTGCACGCCCTCGGCCACAAGTACGAAGGCGACAAGGTCAGCCTCAAGCTCAAACGCGGCGACCAGGTCATCGAAGCCAAGGACGTGGAGTTGGGCGGCAAGAACCTCGTCGTCGCCCAGCCGTACCTCGGCATCCTGCCCCTCCGCGACGACCCGAAGCTCGGCGTCGAGATCGCCCACGTCTTCGCCAAAAGCCCCGCCGAGAAGGCAGGACTGAAGGTCGGCGACCGCGTCGTGAAGTTCGGCGTCGGCGACCTCAAGGCGTTCGTCGGCGCCACCAAAGCCGGCCGCGTCGAACTGCTCGACTGGCTCAACACCCTCGCCCCCGGCGTCGAAGTCAAGCTCGAAGTGAAGCGCAAGGACGGCGGCAAGACCGACACCGTCACGGCCGTCCTCGACCCGCTCCCCGGCGCCGTCGCCGGCCTCGACTTCGCCGTCCCCGACAAGCTGCCGACCCTGACCGCGAAGAAGGCGCTCGACCCGCTCGAGAGCGGCGACCCGAACGTGAAGCCGCCGATGATCGTCGAGAAGGCCAAGCCGAAATTCGAGACCGGCCTGTTCCAGCGCAACACGCCCGACGGCGAGCACAAGTTCTGGGTCTACGTCCACGAGGACTACGACCCGAACATCGCCCACGGCCTTGTCGTCTGGCTGCACCCGCCCGGCAAGAACAAGGAGGACGACATCAAGGCCTGGAAGGAGACGTGGGAGGACTTCTGCGCCGACAACCACCTGATCCTCGTCGCCCCCCTCTCCAGCAACGAGAACGGCTGGATCCCCAGCGAGTCCGAGTTCGTCACCTCCGGCGTCCGCGAGGTGCTGAAGGAGTTCACCATCGACCGCCAGCGCATCGTCGCCCACGGCATGGGCGTCGGCGCCCAGATGGCGCTGCACCTCGGCTTCAACCACCGCGACCTGTTCCGCGGCGTCGTCTCGCTCGGCTCGGTCGTCGTACAGATGAAGGACAACACGCCGGCCCAGCGCGTCGCGTTCCACCTGTCGGCCGGCGAGCTTGACCCGCTCAACGAGGGGGTCGCCAAGAGCGTGCCGAAGCTGCAGGACAAGCGCTACTCGGTGGTGTACCGCCCCATCGCCAAGCGAGGCCGCGAGTACTTCGAGGAGGCCCAGATCCGCGACGTGCTGCGCTGGATCGCGATCCTCGACAAACTGTAGTCGCGATGATGCAACACTGGAAACGAGCAGCCGTAGGAGCGAGGCGGATCAAGACCGCCTCGCTCCTCCGGCTGTTTCTATTGCATTGAATCCAATTGCTGCAAGACTCCACCAGCCCGCTTACGCAGGCCGTTCGCCTGAACGTGAGAATGAATCGGACCATCGCGACACCTCGCCATGTCCGCAACGGGTCGCTGGCGTCGCATTCATTTTCAGGTTCAGGCGAACGGCCTGCGTCAGCGGGCTGGTGGAACTTTCATTCGTGTTTTCCCATGGCTGCGGGCATATTCCATGAGCGGTCGAGTATGAGGCGTCGACGAACCGTACTAACCCTGAGCGCAAGCGAGGGGATGGCAGGGAAATGCGTTGGCGAATATTATCATTCAGCGATCTGCCATGCGATCCCCTCGCTTGCGCTCAGGGTTAGTGTGGCGATCTGATGCGAAGTCTCATTCATGCCAGCGCAAGGTAATGTCGGCCCAACTCACGGCGCCGTCGGCATCGGGGCGATTCCCTTCGGAGCGCCCTCCTGCTGGAAGACCAGCAGGCTCATCCCCTCCGGGCGGGGCTGCACGTCGGCGGGCTGCGACCAGCTCTGCACGCCGCGGCCCGGCACGATCCGCACCACGTTGAACGCCCACGCGCTCCCCATCGCGATGCGCTGGCTCGTCAGTTCCGTCAGCGGGATCGCCGCCTCGACGCACCAGTGGTCGGCGTGCGACTTGGCCGCCACGAACCAGCGCGGGTTCCAGTTGGCGTCGCCCCAGCAGTCCTCGCGGACGCAGCCGCGCTGATCGACTTCCAGGCGGTAGCTGGTGGCGTAGTCGCGGTCGATGTCGAGCAGCAGGCTGACGCGGTCGAAGGCGTCGAGGTCGGCGTCGCGGCCGCGCTCCTTCACGGGCTGCACCTGCCGACCTTCGGGATGCCGGCACCGGAGCGCGACGTACAGGAACTCCTGGTCGTAGGCGAACATCGCCTCGGTCGGATGCTCCTTCGCGGAGTCGCCGGCGGCGTTGTCGAGGACCAGCGGCTTGGCGCCGTTCCAGCACGCGTCGTCGAGCACGCCGTCCAGGCGCGGGCGCATCTCGGTGAGCCTGCTGCGGGCGACCTTCGTCGGCTGCGTGTTCGAGCGCAGGTTCAGCCACAGCTCCGCCTGCGCCGCCTCGGACCATGCGCCTTGCGGCACGAACTTCTTGAACTTCTCGAAGAACTGCAGCGGCGCGTTCGTGTCGCCCAAGCTGCGGCGGGCCGACTGCAGCGGGAACTGCACGGCGGGATCGGTCATGTGCAGCATGCCGAAGCCCCCCATGCGGCGGCTGAACTCGACGCAGCCCCGGTTCCACTGGCGGATGTCGAAGGTCTCGTCGGCGCCGGCCTGCTGGATCGGGTTGCGGTTCTTCGCCTTCATGCCGAGCAGCGGGGCGTTGTCGAGCATCGTGAAATGCTTGAGTTCGACACGGCGGCGGGCTTCGCCGGAGCTGTTGACGCGCAGCAGCCAGTGGTAGGCGTCGAGGGCGAGCGGGTGGGCCGGGTAGCGGTCGACCAGCACGAGGAACGACTCCTGGGCGAAATGCCACTGGCCCTTCTGCAGATACTGCTGCCCCATGCGGAACGCCGTCAGCGCGGCTTGGTCCTCCGGCATCTTCTCGATGGCGGCGACGAAGCTGGTGAAGTTGCGGCCCACGTCGCCGAGGTTGTCGGCCAAGGTCAGCAGGTGCTGGCGGTCGCGGATCGACTTGATCGTCAGCACGTCGTCGGCCACGTTCGCGGGCATCGCGCGGCGCGTCTCGCCCTCCTTCATCGCCAGCCCATGCAGCCAGTGCGGCGAGTCGCCGGCGCTTTCGAGCTTGTTCTGAAGCATGCGGTAGTGGCGCTGGGCGGGCACAGCCATAACCACGGGGGCGCCGTCGTCAAGCAGACGGCCGACCATCATCGCGTGTTCGGCGATGGTCGCTTCGAGCGCGTTCTTGGGAAGCGAGTTGTCCTGCGTGACCGACGCCTTGGCCGGCTCGCACAGCCCGTAGACCTTGCTGACCTGCCACGCTTCCAGGCCGAGCGCTTCGAGCTGTTCGGGGAACTCCTTCGCGTCGGCGGCGCAGCGGATCGCAGCTTGTGTGGCCTCGGCGACGAGCGCTTGCAGCGGCGACTTCGCGTCGGGGGCGTCGCCAAGCACGACACTCGGCCGCCAAGTGCGGATCGCCAGCACGAGCTGCCGCAGCATCTCGCGCTCGGCCTTCTCGGCGTGCCGGCGGTTCCAGTGGGCGAGGATCAGTTCCTTGTCGGAGTTCAGCAGGTATTGGGGCAGCGGGAAGTTCCACAGCATCTCGCCCGTCATCGCACCGGCCTGGCGTGTGGCTGCGGCGAAGCGGGTCCCTTCCCACGCCTTGCCCGGAGCGGCGGAGGCGGGGTCGGGGGCGACGACGCGGAGCGCGGTGCAGAGGTTGCCGTCGCAGCCGCCGAGGACGGTGAGCGTGTCGAGCGGCGTGTTCTGGGCGTGGACGTGGAGGACGGCGCTGCGTTTGCCCCCCTGGTGCTGCACCTGCCAAGTCTTGCCCGCGTCCTGCGTGGCGACGATGGTTCCCGCCTCGCCGACGGCCCAGCCGTTCATCTCGTCGATGAAGTGGGCGGCGAGCAGCGGCAGCGACTGGTTCGTCTTGCGCATCTGCCAGGTGGCGCCGGCGTCGTCGCTGTGCAGGACGAACGAGCCGGGCCGGCCGACGATCCAGACATGATTCTTGACGGCGGTGATCGCGTTGAAGTCGAGGCAGGCGAGGACCTCGGCGGGGAGCTTCAGATCGACGAAACCCCAGCGAGCGCCGGCGCTGACCGTGCTGAGCACAAGCCCGCCGTCGGCGACCGCCAGCACGCGGCCCGGCACGGCCTGCATGCCGCGCAGATGGCGCCCGGCGAGCGTGTCGACCTCCTCGGCCGCGGCGGCGACCTGCCCGTTCTTCAGCGTGGCGAGCCGGCTCCAGGCACCGCCGAACAGGCCCGACTTGTCGTCGGCGAACGCGCCGGCGAGCCAGGCGGTGGTGCGCGGGCCGGGGACCGGCTCCCATTCGCGGCCGGCGTTGATCGTGCGGTACAGGCCCGACGGGAACTGGTCGCAGCCGTCGGCGAGCAGGAAGCCGACCGCCTTGCTCGCGAAGCAGATCCGGTTGAGGCCTGGCAGCGCGTTGGGGAGGAGGCGCTTCCAGCTGATGCCGCCGTCCTCGGTGGAGAGCAGGACGCCGACGCTCCCCTTGCCGCCGGGCAGTTCCTCTCTGCCGACGGCCCAGCCGTGGTTGTCGTCGTGGAAGTGGACCGACCGCAGCGACGCGCGCACACCGCTCGACTGCGGCTGCCAGCTGCGTCCGCCATCGAGGGTGTGCAGCACGACTCCTTCGTCGCCGACCGCCCAGCCCTCCTTCGCGTCGATGAAGTGGACCGCGCGCAGGGCCGCGTCCTCGATGAAGCGCAGGTCGGTGGCGAGCAGTTGGGACGCATGCGCCAGTGATAGGCAGAACGCGATGCAGAGCGTCGAGAAGCGCATGGGAAATCCTCGGCGAAGAAGGCGTGGAATCAGGTCGCGGCGCGCCGGGGAACCCGAAGGTCCGCAGCGCACCTTCCCCTGATTAGCAGCAAGCCGGGATTGGGGTCAAGCCGAACCGCGACGGCGATGGACGTGTCGAAGGGGCGAGCGTTGCAATCCGCGCGGCACGCACCGCGTGTCTGGTCAACGGCGATCCAGCAGGAAGACGACGAGGAGGAACACGTTGACGCCGATCATGACGCCGCCCAGGAGGAGGCCGATGACGGCGCGCAGGTTGCCGGTGACGGCGCCGTAGGACGAGTCGCGGCGGCGCTTGACGAGGGCGACGATGCCGCACACGAAAGCGGCGAGGGCGAGCGGGGCGCCGATGATCGGGATGCAGCCGAACAGGCTGCAGAAGAACGCAACCATCGCCCAGGGGCTGACGCCGACCGGCACGAGCAGCCCGGTGGCCAGGTCCTCGTCGGGGTGCGCCCGCCTGCCGACGCGCCTTCGCTTGCGGCGATACTCCTCGTCGTCGTCGTCCTCATCTTCGTCGTCGCGAGGCCGTCGGCGCCGCGGCCTGTCGTCGCTGTCCGCGCGCGGCGGCTTCTTCTCCGGCTCCCCTTCCTGAATCCCGTCCGACATCGGCGAACCTCCTCGGCATGATGCGTGCGCTCCCTGGTATCATGCTATAATTCGCTTGGATAAGAATGAGGCGTCGGCGTCGTTTGCTCGCATAATGACAGCGGAATGTCCCTCGTCAAACCACCCTGCCGCTTCGGCTTGACCTGGGCGGGGCGCGGAACTATAAGCACGCGGTGAAGGGCGGCCTTCCCGTTGAGCTGGCGTAATTGGAGGATGTGCGATGCGTTCGGTTGCTCCCTGGCGTTGGCGTGCAATGCTGTTGGCCATGCTCTGCGCCGCCGGGCTTGCCTCGGTCGGCGATTCGCAGACCGGCTTCAACGAGCGCGAGGTGAAGTCGCAGCCCTCCTCGC
>JAYSSW010000568.1:0-7935 GCA_043720335.1 Planctomycetia bacterium | reverse complement strand
AAGCGGCCGGGTTAAGGTTCCCACCCCCTTGACCCGGCCGCTTGCGCGGCTCGGCTCGCCGGGACCACATCCCGCGCAACCAGAAGAATCCGAGTTGTTGCGTGGGCACCCATCGCAAAGCCTGAAGGAATAACTGCATGCCGGACAAGACGCGCACGGTCTGGACAACGCTTCCGCAGGACATGACGGCGGGGCTGGTGGTGTTCCTGGTGGCGCTGCCGCTCTGCCTGGGGGTGGCGCTGGCGTCCGGTGCGCCGCTGCTGTCCGGGCTGATCGCCGGGATCGTCGGCGGGATCGTGGCGGGATCGCTGAGCGGCTCGCAGACCAGCGTGAGCGGCCCGGCGGCGGGGCTGACCGCGGTGGTGGCCGCCCAAATCCTCACGCTGGGGTCGTTCCAGGCGTTCCTGCTGGCGGTGGTGCTCGCGGGGCTGATCCAGATCGGCCTGGGCGTGGCCCGCGCCGGCTTCATCGCCGCGTTCGTCCCAACCAGCGTGATCAAGGGGCTGTTGGCGGCCATCGGCGTGATCCTGATCCTGAAGCAGATCCCCCACGCCCTGGGCCACGACGCCGACCCCGAAGGCGAGATGTCGTTCATCCAGCCCGACCAGTCCAACACGTTCTCCGCGTTCATCGACCTGATCGACGACTTCGTGCCCGGCGCTTCGGTGATTGGCGTCCTCTCCATCGCGGTGCTGCTGCTCTGGGACAAATGGAAGCCGTTGAAGCGGACCGGCATCCCAGGCCCGCTGGTCGTGGTGCTGCTGGGAGTCGGCCTCAGCCTTCTGTTCCGCCGGTTCGGCGGAATCTGGGTCGTCGGGCCGAGCCATCTCGTCAAGGTCCCGGTCGCCGACACGCTCGCCGGCTTCCTCAGATTCTTGCAGTTCCCCGACTTCTCGGTGTGGCACCAGCGCGGCGTCTGGGTCGCCGCGTTCACCATCGCGCTGGTGGCGTCGCTGGAGACGCTGCTGAACCTGGAGGCGGTCGACAAGCTCGACCCCGAGCAGCGCATCTCGCCGCCGAGCCAGGAGCTGGTCGCCCAGGGGATCGGCAACGTGCTGTGCGGCCTGGCCGGCGGGCTGCCGATCACGTCGGTCATCGTCCGCAGCTCGGTGAACATCAACGCCGGGGCCAAAACGAAGCTGTCGGCGATCCTGCACGGCGTGCTGCTGCTCGTCAGCGTCGTGCTGCTGCCCGCCTGGCTGAACCACATCCCCCTGTCCTGCCTGGCGGCGATCCTGATCGTCACCGGCTTCAAGCTCGCCAGCCCGGCCCTGTTCAAGCAGATGTGGCAGCAGGGCCGCTTCCAGTTCATCCCCTTCATCCTCACCGTCGTCGCCATCGTCTTCACCGACCTGCTCGTCGGCGTGCTGATCGGGCTGGCGGCGAGCCTCTTCTTCGTGCTGCGCAGCAACGTCCGCCGCCCGCTGCACTGCATCGTCGAGAAGCATCCGTCGGGCGAGGTCGTCCGCATCGAGCTGGCCAACCAGGTCAGCTTCCTCAACCTCGCCGCCCTCGACCAGGCCCTCAACGACATCCCGCGCGGCGGGCACGTCCTGCTTGACGCCCAGGGGACCGACTACATCGACCCCGACGTCCTCAGCCTGATCCGCGAGTTCATGGAGACCGCCGCCCCCGCGCGCGGCGTCGAAGTCAGCCTGCTCGGCTTCCGCCAGAAATACCAGCTCCAGGACCAGACGCAGTACGTCGACTTCACCTCGCGCGACCTGCAGGACGCCCTCACCCCCGAGCAGGTGGTCCAGATCCTCAAGGACGGCCACGAGCGCTTCCGCACCGGCCGGCGCCTCACCCGCGACCTCGGCCGGCAGGTCCAGGCCACCTCCGCCGGCCAGCACCCCCTCGCCGTCGTCCTCGCCTGCATCGACTCCCGCGCCCCCGCCGAGCTGATCTTCGACCTCGGACTCGGCGACATCTTCAGTGTCCGCATCGCCGGCAACATCACCAGCCGCAAGGTGCTCGGCAGCGTCGAGTACGGCTGCGCCGTCGCCGGCGCCAAGCTCATCCTCGTCATGGGGCACACCCGCTGCGGAGCCGTCACCGCCGCCGTCCAGATGCTCGGCTCGCCCCAGACCCCCGCCGCCGCCACCGGCTGCCAGCATGTCGGCGTCATCCTCGAGGAGATCCAGCGCTCCGCCGACCCCAGGGTGCGCTTCGACCAGCTCTCGCCCGCCGAGCGCGAGTCGCTGGTCGACGCCGTGGCCTGGAGCAACGTCGAGCGCGTGGTGCGCGAGCTGCCGCGCGAGAGCGAGACGCTGAGCCGACTGGTGAAGGAAGGCCGCGTCGCCATCGTCGGCGCGATGTACGACGTGGTCACCGGCGACCTCAAATTCCTGCCGAACGCGAAGGGGTGATGCCCGGTCGATGGTGGTCCGAGCCCACGCAGCGGTCGCCCGCTTTACCCGGCGGCCTGCGCCGCACGGCTCGCCCTTGGCTCGCGACCACCCGACCTCGCTCCGCGTTTTCGACGCTTGCTTCTCCGCGGCTCGCCTGCGAGAATCGCGGCGTCTTTCCGCACTTTCCACGGAGAAGCGTCATGGCTATGCGTCCTTCGCGTCGGCGGTTCCTGGCGGCCTCGGCGGCCCTGGGAGCCTCGTCCTACTTCCTCGGCTCCCGCAGCGCCGCCCAGCCCCCGGCCGGCGAGCGCGTTCGCATCGGCGTCGTCGGCGTCGCCGGGCAGGGCGAGTACAACCTCAACGAAATCGCCCGCACCAACCTCGCCGAGATCGTCGCCCTGTGCGACGTCGACGCCAATCGGGCAACGGCCGCCCGCAACCGATTCCCGAAAGCGGCCTTCCACGAGGACTACCGCCGCATGATGGAGATGAGGGACCTGCAGGCGGTGCTGATCGCCACGCCGGACCACCACCACGCCCCGGCCGCGATGCAGGCGATGCGGGCCGGCAAGCACGTCTACTGCGAAAAACCACTCGCCCATTCGGTCCACGAAGTCCGCACCATGATGCAGGAAGCCGCCCGGCAGCGGCTCGTCACCCAGATGGGGACGCAGATCCACGCCGGCGACAACTACCGCCGCGTCGTCGAGATCGTGCAGGGCAACGTGATCGGCCCGGTCCGCCGCGTCCACGTCTGGAACAGCGGCCGGCCCAGCGCGGGCAGGCTCGTCGCCGACGCCGCCCCCGTGCCGCGCGGCCTCAACTACGACCTCTGGCTCGGCCCCGTCGCCACGCGCCACTACCCCGCCTTCCGCACCGGCGACAACACCTCGCCCCACTTCCACTGGCGCTGGTGGTGGGACTTCGGCGGCGGCGTTCTCGCCGACCTCGCCTGCCACTACATGGACCTGCCCCACTGGGCGCTCAACCTGCGCCAGCCGACCAGCGTCGCATCCACGGGCCGCGTCACCTACCAGGGGGACAACCAGGTGCCCGACGTCATGCAGGTCGACTACGAGTACCCCGCGCGTGGCAACCTGCCCGCCGTCCAACTGACGTGGCAGCACGGCGTGTCCGGCCCCAGTCTCAACGGCCAGGAACAACGCTACGAGGGCTACTCCAGCGGCATCCTCTTCATCGGCGAACGGGGCAACCTCGTCGCCAACTACGGCTCGTACCGGCTGATGCCGGAGGACCGCTTCCGCGACGTCGAGCTGCCTCGCCAGAGCATCGCCCGTTCCGTCGGCCACCACCGCGAATGGCTGCAGGCGATCCGCACCAACGGGCCGACGACGTGCAACTTCGACTACAGCGGCGCCCTCAGCGAAACCGTGCTGCTCGGCAACGTCGCCTACCGCGCCGGCGGCCGCTTCACCTACGACGCCCGCACCGGCGAGGTTGCTGGCAACGCCAACGCCGCCCAGTACCTCCGCCGCGACTACCGCCGAGGCTGGACGCTCTGATCGTTCCTTTCGCCCGGCGGTTCTCGGCCCCGTCGCCTGGAACCGCCGCGCCGTCTCTGGTAGAATCCACATTGCCGTCTTCCGAGAATCGGGGCCATTCCCACCAGTCAGGAGTTTCGGGAGACGATGGAATGACGCCCGACCCGGTCCACCCGCAACCCACGAGAAGGAGCGGTCATCTCTACTGCTTCACAAGCAAGCACCACGGCGGCGGCTCCGCCAGCGACGCCCGCTGGTCGCCCGACCTGACCCACGACGAGGAGTTCGCCGTCTTCGACGATGCCGACTTGTTGAACTTGTGCGACGAAGACGGCCGGCTCTATGGCGCCCATCGCCTTGACGATGGCAGTCTGCGGCAGATCGGCACCCGGTTTCAGCAGATCGCCGAGTTCCCGGTCGCCAGCGCCGGCTCGCCGTGGCACGGCTACCCGGTGTGGCCTGTCAGCGGCACTGCCCCGGCGAACCGAGCAGGCCAGAACATGAGGCCGGCGAAGGTGGCCCTCCAGAAGATGGAAGCGGCGGGTTTGATCACAAAAAAGCAGCAGAAGCTGCTGATGAAAGGAGACCTTGCATGACGCCGATTCTCGCTGCCGCCAGTCGCAACGGCCAAATTCAGGGTGATGGGCTTTCATTCGACTACGAGGTTTCCTGGGCGGGGCCGTCCGCCGAGGAAGGGGTGTTTTGCATCGGATCGGAGGACGGCGGAATCCATTTCGTTGATTTGAGCGGAGGGGAGCTGGGCCGCTTCGAGAAAGCTTCTCCATCAGGTGAATCGATCAATGGAGTCGCGTTCCTGCCGAACTGGATGAGCGTCAGCACTCGCCAGGAAACGATGCTTTGGAAGACGATCGCCAATCAGCCAACGCCGATTTTCGTCAACCTGCTGAAGGGGTCCCACGGCTTGCTGGCAGGAAGCACGGGATGTTTTCTCGCTGCGCTCGGATTGGGCGGACTGCTTCTGTTCCGCCCTTCAACCGATCCGGTCCTGGAAGTGAACACCTATGTCAACGAGCACGAGCCGTTCTATCACTATGCGTTGGCGAGCCTCGGCGGGGTTGGCGGCATCGAGAGGATCGTCAGCGCAGGCAGGGGATGCGGGGTCGCAGGCATCGAGATCAGTGCGGACGGCGCTGCGGACATGGTCAGCATCCACCGCCTGGACAGCCTGGATTTCATTGATGTTTGCACGTTGAATTTGCCAGGCCATCCGCATTCCGCAGCATCGGTCGCCACCGATGGGACGCTGGTCCTGTTTCGTGACGTCTTTACCGACACAACGCCGATCATTGCCAGGTACAGGGAGATCACCGGCCTGCCTTATCGGCTACTGCATGCAAGAGGCTTGTTATTCGTGCTGACCAGCGATGGCTTGTGGGTTGTTGCCCGTGTCGTCAGCCGACTGCATGACGACTCGAATGAGGAACGAAACGCGGACGTGATCAGGTTTCCGCTCGATGGGATTGACGCGAACATCTGCGATGACCGCTGGCTTGTCATTGTCTTGGTCGACGGAATCCTGCGGATCGACCTCGACCTGCTCCCTGCCTGGTCCGATCCTTTCGCGAACTACGGCGAAATGATCGATCAGCGTCCCGTTCTCCTTCGTCCGAGCTATCGTCGCGAATCGCACGAGCAGCGCGTGTCGTCTTTCGCGATGACGCAGTGATCCCATGACTCGCCGAAGGACAACGCCATGATCGCGCAGCTGGTGCTGGGGTTGCTTGTTTGCTTCGTGCAGGACGCGGTGCTGTCACCGACGGAGGCGCGGAGGAAGGTCGGCGAGTCGGTCACGGTCGAGATGACGGTGGCGACCGTGAAGGACCGGCGGGAGAAACGCGGCGAGGTCTACCTCGACGCCGAGGCCGACTTCCGCGACCCGAAGAACTTCGCCGTCGTCGTCACGAAGGCCGGCGCCGCCAAGCTGAAGGAGGCAGGCGTCGAAGACTTCGTGAAGCATTTCGCGGAGAAGAGGATCCGCGCGACCGGCGTCGTCCAGGAGGTCGATTCGGTGCCGCGCATCGAGATCGACGACGCCAAGCAGATCCGTGTGGTCGAAGGGAAGGGGGGGCCGCAGCCGTTCCAGTCGCTCGACGGCCACAAGGGAGCCATCACCTGCCTGGCGTTCAGCGGGGACCGCCTCGCGTCCGGCTCCAAGGACGGCACCGTCCGCCTGTGGGACACGAAGTCGCACGAGACGGTCGCCTCGCTGCCGGGCCACAAGGACATGGTCACGGTCGCCGCGTTCAGCCCCGACGGCGCCCTGCTCGCCAGCGGCAGCCACGACCGCGACATCCTCCTCTGGCGGCTCCCCGATGGCAAGCCGCTCGCCACGCTCAAGGGGCACCTCAACGACATTCGCGGCCTGGTCTTCGCGCCTGACAGCGCGACCCTCTACTCCGGCAGCTCCGACTACACGATCAAGGCCTGGGACGTGAAAGCGAGCAAGCAGCGCTACTCCTTCCCCGCCCACAAGGACGACCTCAACTGCATCGACCTGTCGAGCGACGGCAAGACGCTCGCCTCGTCGTCGTGGGACAAGACGGTGAAGCTGTGGAACGCCGCCGACGGCAAGCTGCTGCACACCATGCAGGGCCACCAGGCGACCGTGCGCGTCGTCGTCCTTCAGCCGAAGGGCGAACTGCTCGCCAGCAGCGACAAAAGCGGCGCCATCTTCGTCTGGGACCGCGACGGCAAGCAGCGCGCGAAGCTCGAAGGCCACCGCGACCTGGTCCGCACCCTGTCGTTCGCCCCCGATGGCAAGCTGCTCGCGTCCGGCAGCCGCGACGGCACGCTGAAGCTGTGGGACATGGAGACGTTCAAGCTGCGCGCCGTGGCGACCAACGCCGACCTGCCGTTCCAGGTCCTCGCGTTCTCGCCCGACGGCCGGACGCTCGCCACCGGCAGCACCGACAACCGCGTCCGCCTCTGGCGCGTCGCCGACCTGCTGAAAGCGACGCCGTGACGCGGAACGTTCAGGCGCGACGCGCAGCGGAGCGCGGGAACCGCGCGGCGATACCATCATCATCCTCGCGTTGGATTGTCGCCGCGCGGCGATGAAATTTGAATCGTCGCGCGGTTTTCGCGCTCCGCTTCGCGTCGCGGCTAAACGGGGGGGTCGGCATGGTCATCGCGTCGCACGTCATCTTCGGCGCTTACGGGTTTTGGCTGCCCAACGATCCGCGCGGCTCATGGTCCGACTTCGTCGGAGCGTATGAACTCTACCGCTACGGCCCCGCCACCACGACGAATGAAACCGCCTCCGTCGCGCATCGGCGCCACGACCGTGAACATCGACTGGCTGCCAAGGAAGCGCTCAAGCACCCGGCGGTCGAGTTCAGCGGCGAGCAGGCCCGCGCGGTCGGAGCCGGCTTCGCCCGCTACGCGGAGTGCGCCGGCTTGGCGGTCTGGGCCTGCGCGATCCTGCCGGACCATGTTCATCTCGTCGTTGCGCGTCATCCGCTGCTGGTGGAATCGCTGGTGGTGCAGCTCAAGGGACACGCCACGCGGCAACTGGTCGAGGTGAACCTGCATCCTTTCGGCGACCTCCGCGAGAAGAACGGCCGGCCGCCGAAATGTTTCGCGCGCGGCGAATGGAAGGTGTTCCTCGATTCGATGGAGGACGTGGGCAACGCGATCCGCTACGTGGAGAACAACCCGGTGAAGGAAGGGAAGCCGCAGCAGCGCTGGAGCTTCGTCGTCCCGCCGACGGAAGTTTAGCCGCGACGCGCAGCGGAGCGCGGGAACCGCGCGACGATGACAATTTATGGCGTCGCGTGTCATCCGGTCGCCACGCGACGCCCAATATCGTACCATCGCGCGGTTCCCGCGCTCCGCTGCGCGTCGCGGCTAAACGGGTCACCAGCGCAGCGTCACGATCTCGCCGGGCTTGTACGATTGCCTAACTTTCGGAGTCGGCTTCTCTTCGATCACCTCCACGACTTTCGCTTCGCCCATGCACGCCAGCAACCGCTCGGCCAACTCCAGCGCGTCGCGCGGGCGTTCGCTGGGGATGTCGTCCCAGCAGCTTTCGAGCAGGTCGAGGGCGGCGGGGCTGAGCTTGC
>JAYSSW010000567.1:0-7950 GCA_043720335.1 Planctomycetia bacterium | reverse complement strand
CCAGCCATGTGGTCAGCTACTTCCTCCACCCCTGGGCGCGGTACGCCGCCCCAGCGGAACTTGCTAATTGATGTACTTTCGAGCCGGCGTAATATGGGGACGAAGAAGTCCATTACGATTCAGGACGCGTTGTCGTAATGGATAGAAACACAACAGCAGATATGCTCAAGCATTTGGATCTTGCAAGCAATGCGAAGTATTTGGCCAGGGCTGATATTGCAAATTTCTTTCCTTCAGTATATTCACATTCGCTGCCTTGGGCTTTAGTCGGCCGCGAAGTTGCAAAGCAAAATCGCGAACCTGCACTATGGTACAATAAACTCGATAGCCATTTGCGGGCATTAAAACGCGCCGAGACACAGGGAGTGCCGATTGGACCCGCAACCTCAAATATCGCCGCCGAGATCATTCTAGCAAAAATAGACAAAAAACTATCCGACGAAGGATTCCATTTTGTCAGATTCATCGACGACTATCAATGCTACTGCAACACACGGGATCTAGCTGACAAATTTGTACTGGCACTCGAATGGGAGCTTGAAAAATATCTCTTAAAGCTAAACCCTCGAAAGGTAGCGATTTGCGCACTGCCTCTGCCGTACAGGGACAATTGGATTAACCAATTGGCCATCGCTGCGCAGTCGCTGCCTGATCGCCACAGCGCCGGTCAACTGGTCGGTGTTCTCGACTATGCTCTGCACTTACAGCAGCTCAATCCCGAGGGGAGCGTGTTGAAGTACGCCGCGAGAATGCTGATAAATCGATTGTCGCAGGCGAACGCTGACGCGTTTGTCCGCTATCTTCTTCATTTGGCAAATCACTACCCTGTGATTTTGCCTTTGATCTGCCAAGCAGTGGCATCCCATGACCTGGCATGCGACAGCACGATCGTACAAGGGATCTTGTCTCGTCAAATTGAGTATCGTCACTCGGACGGGATGTGCTGGGCGCTATATTTGATCTAGCTCTCCAAGCTGGAAGTGACTTCTGACATTGTGCTCAAGATCGTTTCGTCGGAAGACTGCATGGCGATGGCTTGCCTGCTGGCAATTGGGGAGGGAGAAGTAAGAATTGACGAGTTTTTGCGCGATTTGCGGAAAAGTGCCACGGATTATGACTGCGACAATTACTGGCTACTTCTCCACGAGCGCGCAAGTATCGAACATTCTATCAAGAAATCTTATGGAGCTTACATCGGCGAAACAAAGCTGTCGTATTTGCTCGATCGCAATGTCAGATTTGTCCGAAGTGCTTCGCGCGAATTTGGAATTTGAACAAGAGAAAATCTACTTTCGACGAATGTGTCTTCCCATCCACTAGAGAGGTGATTTATGGACTTCTCCGAGCCCTCGGACGACATCACTCCGGAGTTGGCGAAACTCTACTCGCAGACACGGCAGCGCGTGTCGTTCACCCCGGAGGAATTGGCCGACATCGAGGCCAACGGCATCTCCCTCGACGCGGTCATCGCGGAAATCAAAGCCATCTGAAGCGAGGCATCGCCATGTTTCGTGTCGTCGGAATCGTGCTGTCGGCCATCTGCCTGTTTGGCTGCGGACGCGACAACGGCGAGTGCAGCAAGGCGCCTCCTGCTGCGGCCGTCAAGCAAGCAGACGAGGAGCCGATCAGCAACACCAAGGCCGCCGTCCTTGCCGAATTGGGGAAGCACTTCAAAGTCGCGTCCGAAAGCATCGATGTAAATAGATCGCTGATGGTTCCCCCGTTGAAGGCGGACGACCTGGATCTCGTCGAAATCGTGATGAATCTTGAGGAACGATTCCAGGTTGAGATCCCAGACAGCCTGATTGAGAAGCATGGCAACGGAAAACTCGGCGACAAATCGTTCGATCTGACGCCGCTCCAACTCGTCACGATCGTCGATGAAAGCAAGCTCCAGGCAACGAAGCGAAAATGACTGCGGCAGTCGATGCCCTGCGCACACCAAGCCCACTGCACCGCGCGATCGCCAACTGCGTCCCGCTGGGTCGCCGCGTGGTTTCGCTCCCTGCCGGTCGCTGATCCTGCGCCTGCGGCTTCCTTTTCCTACGCGTCTCCGCGGTTCGTCTCCACTCATCCCTTCGTGGCGATGCGGCCTTCCATCGGGCTGCTCGCGCTGGCGTACAGCTTCTTCGGGATGCGGCCCGCCAGGTACGCCAGCCGGCCGGCTTCGCAAGCGTGCCGCATGGCGTGGGCCATGCGCAGCGGGTCGGTCGCCGAGGCGATGCCGGTGTTGAGCAGCACGCCGTCGCAGCCGAGTTCCATGGCGATGGCGACGTCGCTGGCGGTGCCGACGCCGGCGTCGACGATGACCGGGTAGTCGGGGTCGCCGTCCTTGAGGTATTCGAGGATGATGCGCAGGTTGTTCGGGTTGAGAATGCCCTGGCCGCTGCCGATGGGGCTGCCGGCGGGCATGACGCTGGCGGCGCCGGCGTTCTTCAGCCGCTTGGCCAGGATCGGGTCGTCGGAGCTGTAGACGAGGACCTGGAAGCCCTCCTTCACCAGTTGCTCGGTAGCTTTCAAGGTGTCGATCGGGTCGGGCAGCAGTGTTTTCGCGTCGCCCAGGCATTCGAGCTTCACCCAGTCGGCACCGGGATTGTCGAGGCTGGTCAACAATTCGCGGCCCAGCCGGGCGTGGCGGATGGCGTCCTCGGCGTTGAAGCAGCCAGCGGTGTTGGGGAGGATCGTCAGCTTCTTCAGGTCGAGGAAGTCGAGGATGCTGCGGCCCTGCTTGTCGACGAGGCGTTCGCGGCGGACGGCAACGGTGGTGACGTCGCAGCCGCTCGCCTCCATGCAGGCGTGCATGAGTTCGAGGGTGGCGTACTTGCCGGTGCCGGTGATGAGTCGGCTGTGCAGCGTGAACTTGCCGATCTTCAGCGGCGTGTCGAGCGGTTCGCCGCCGCCGACGAGAGTGACGATCTCGACGGCGTCGCCGGCTTGCAGGCGAAGCTGCTCGTGGCGGCCGCGCGGGACGACTTCGCGGTTGACCTCGACCGCGACGCCCGCCTTCTGGCCGCAGCCGACGTGGTCGAGCAGTTCACGGACCGTCAGCGCGGCGGACAGGGTTTTCGGCTCGCCGTTGAGCGTGATTTCCAGCATGGGGTTCTTCCGTTGACCGAGGCGTTTGCGAGGCTGCTTTCAGTTTACGCGGGTGGCAGGTCGAAAGCTCCCCGTTTAGCGCCCGCAGGTCCAGGCGGGTCGAGAATCGCTCCAACGAGGCACAGGAACAGGGCGCGGGATGCTCTGAACGCCGCTTTCTTGCGGGCGCTAAACGGGGACGCCGGCGCCTGCCGCACGC
The DNA here is from genome assembly GCA_043720335.1 of Planctomycetia bacterium. GTDB lineage: Bacteria > Planctomycetota > Planctomycetia > Gemmatales > Gemmataceae > JAYSSW01. The sequence continues at coordinate 4,655 of JAYSSW010000567.1, read as the reverse complement.
CCATGTCGCGGGAGCTTCCAGCCCCGGATTTCGCGACCGGCGCACGGTTGCTCCCCTATATCAACGGGGAGGGATTTCTGTTTCCGTGGCTCTCTCCCGAGTATCGCCATGTCGTCGCACTACGTTCCGCACACGAAGATTCCGACCCTCGTTTTCCCCACCAGCGGGCAGGCCTCGCGCCATGTCGCGCTGATGATCGAGAGCCTGATCCGCCAGAACAACTCCGCCAGCCGCCCCACCGTTCTCGGTCTGGCGACCGGGTCCACGCCCGTGGGCTTGTACCGCGAGCTGATCCGGCTGCACAAGGAGGCGGGCCTCGACTTCTCGCGCGTCGTCACCTTCAACCTCGACGAATACTACCCGATGGGGCCGGGCGACGACCACAGCTACCACCGCTGGATGCACGAGACGTTCTTCCAGCACGTCAACATCAAGCCGGAGAACATCCACATCCCCGACGGCATGACGCCGACGCAGGACCTGGAGGACTACTGCATCCGCTACGAGCAGCTCATCCGCCGGGCGGGCGGGATCGATCTTCAAATTCTCGGCATCGGCCGCACCGGGCACATCGGCTTCAACGAGCCAGGCTCGACGCGCCACAGCCGCACCCGTCCCGTCACGCTCGACCCGGTGACGCGCCGCGACGCCGCCTCCGACTTCTTCGGCGAGGAGAACGTCCCGCACCAGGCGATGACGATGGGGGTCGGCACGATCATGGAGGCGCGCAAGATCGTCATCATGGCGTTCGGCGAGCACAAGGCGCCGATCACGCGCAAGGCGGTCGAGGAGGAGACGACCGAGGCGGTGACGGCGAGCTTCCTGCAGAAGCACAACGACACGACGTTCATCGTCGACCAGGCCGCCGCCGGCCACCTGACGCCGATCCGCCTGCCGTGGATGGTCGGCTCGGTCAACTGGACGCCCAACCTCATCCGCCGCGCCGTGATCTGGTTGAGTCTGAAAGTTGGCAAGGGGCTGCTGAAGCTGTCCGACGACGACTTCCGCGAGCACGAGCTTTATGAGCTGCTGCGCGAGCACGGCCCCGCCCACAAGCTCGGCCGCCGCGTCTTCGACGAGATGATGGGGACGATCTGCTCCAGCCCCGCCGGCCACGAGCAGCCCAAGACGTGCCTCGTGTTCAGCCCGCACCCCGACGACGACGTCATCAGCATGGGCGGCACGATCATCCGGCTGGTGGAACAAGGCCACAAGGTCCACATCGCCTACATGACGAGCGGCAACATCGCCGTCTTCGACCACGACGCCTGGCGCTTCGCCGACTTCGTCAGCTCGTTCAACCAGTTGTTCGGCATCAACCAGGAGAAGTCGGACGAGGTACGCCAGCGGGTGAAGGACTTCCTGTGCTCGAAGAAGCCCGGCCAGCCAGACTCGAAAGACCTGCTCGACATCAAGCAGCTCATCCGCGAAACGGAGGCCCGCGCCGGGGCACTTGCCGCCGGGGTGCCGCCGGAGCAGCTGGTGTTCATGGATCTGCGTTTCTACCGCACCGGCACCATCGCCAAGGCGCCGATCCAGCCGGAGGACATCGACGACCTGGTGAAGCTGTTCGAGAAGCTGAAGCCCGACCAGATCTACGTCGCCGGCGAGATGTCCGACCCGCACGGCACGCACCGGACCTGCGCGACGGCCATCTTCGAAGCGGTCAAGCGCGTCCGGGCCAAGCAGCAGCGCTTCGAGGTTTGGCTGTACCGCGGCGCCTGGGAGGAGTGGGAGCCGCACGAAATCGAACTCGTCGTGCCCCTCAGCCCCAGTGACCTGGAGCGCAAGAAGGCGGCCATCTTCCGCCACCAGTCGCAGAAGGACCGCGCCATGTTCCCCGGAGGCAGCGACAAGCGCGAGTTTTGGCAGCGCGCCGAGGACCGCAACCACAACACCGCGAAAACCTACGACGCGCTCGGGTTGCCGGAGTTCTACGCGCTCGAAGGCTTCGTGCAGTGGCGCGAATGACCCATGTTTAGCCGCTCCGCCTACGGCGAGCGCGGACAACGACCCCATGCCGCGATTCTGGTTCCGACGTGCGCCACGTCCGCGCTCGCCGTAGGCGAGCGGCTAAACGACACGTGCGGCGAAACTCACACGCGGCTGCCGAAGACCTGCGTGAAGAACGGCAGGCCGCTGGCGTTGTACACGACCGACACGCCAATCTCGCGGAAGCTGGCGCTCAGGATGTTCGCACGATGGCCGGGCGAGTTCATCCAGGCGGTCATGACGGCCGCAGCGGTGGAGTAGCCGTAGGCGATGTTCTCGCCCCAGGTGGTGTAGTTGTCGTAGCCGACGAAGTCGATGCGGTTCGACGGCGTCGGCATCAGCACGCCGTTGAGTGTATGTTGCATGGCTGCGCTGGCGCCGACCGTGTTGCTGCGCGTCGCCATGTCGGACGAGTGCCAGCGGGCGGCGGCGTTCAACTGCGCATTGAACGTCAGCGCCGTCAAGCCTCGGCTGGTCCGCTCGGCGTTCACCAGCTGGAGGATTTGGCTTTCGATGGAGTTGAGCGTCGTCAGCGTGCGTGCCCGGCTGTCCTGGGCGACACTGTTGGCGCCGAGGCCGCCGTCGAGCAGGTCGGTCCCCGCCCCGCCGAAGAGCACGTCGTTGCCGTTGCGGCCGTAGAGGCGGTCGCTGCCCTGGCCGCCGTAGATGGTGTCGCCCCCTGCGCCGCCGTAGAGGTAGTCGCTGCCCGATCCGCCGTAGATCCACGCGGTTTTGGCGATGGCCTGCTTCACGTCGACCACGTCGTTGCCCCCCTCGGCGGCAACAACGATGCGGGTGACGGCGCTGGCGGTGTAGGTCTGCTGCGCCCGCTGCGTGCCGTCGGTGATGCCGGAAACGACGATGCGGCTGCCGCTGAGCGCGACGGTGATCTGGTCGCTGCCGGAGGTGCCATACACGGTCAGCGAGCCGGCGGTGAGGTTGGAAGTGACGGCGGCGGGCACGTCGCGGCGTTCGAGCGTTTCGAGGCGGGGCTGAAAAGGGTGCCGGTCTTGCATGGCGGTCTCCGAAATCGAACGTCGCGTTCCTGTGCAACTGTAGTGCGCGAGACGGGTTCATGCAAATGCTGAAGTTTCGTCGATTACCTTGCGGGGGGATTGGCAAATGTCAGCGGCAGGGAAAAACGGCGCTGGCCGGAGATGAAAAAAGCCGACTTGGTTCTTGAAGCGGGCGACTTTTCGGGTTACGATAAAGGGAGAGGATCATAAGCCCGCGTAATGCGGTTCGGGTGTTGTCGAATCTTCACCCGGAATTGGGGCGATTTTCTCGGAAGACTGAACCCGCTGGGATGGAATTGCCGACTTTGCAGGGACGCGAGGTCGAAAGCTCCATCCCCCCCCGCCCCCGGCGAAGGACGCAGCGTATGCAGATGTGCAGCGTATGGGACGACAGCAAGGTCGAGATCGACCGCCACAAGTGGATCCAGAGCCAGAAGGCGGGCCACGACCTGGGCGAGCACGCCACGCGTGAATGGATCCGCGCCCACTGGTGCGGCTACCTCCGCGCGCGATGGCTGGAGCATCTCCAAGGCCGCACCTTCTGGATCGAACTTGATCGCGGCGACTACGGGCTGCTCAACCGCGACTTCCAGGATAAGCCCCACCTGCTTGAACAAATCATTAGCCGCCTGATCGCGGGCCAGGAAAACCTGGACGTGATCCAGTGGGCCTTGGACACCGGCACCTCCACCGACGACATCCGCGAAATCCTCACCAAGCTCGACATCAACAGCCGCCGCCTCGCCCACGACTTCGAATAAGCCCAATTTCTTCTCACAGCCATCCGATGATCCCGCAGGCGCAGGAACCGCGACCGGCAGGGAGCGGCGAAACCGCGCGAGAACCTTCGCTTCATTTCAGCACTCTCCGATTGCCTGAATCGAGAAGTTTTGGGAGAATGCTGAGGGGCTGCTGCGAGCGGTACTCCAATTCAGTGACAGCAATTCTAGCGAGCTATGAGCAAGGGAATCTGCAATGAGCTTGAAACTCTTTCTTGAGCGACCAGTGGTGATTGACAAGATCAAGCCGCTCAGACCGAGACTGCCACGCAAGATCCCAGCCAAACTCAAGGCCGAAGCTCGCAGCAATCGATACATGTTGGTCGGCAGCGCCTTCGATTATCTGTTGCGATTTGAACTTCAGCGGCGCGCACCTCATGCGGTCTCTGAAAAATGGGGTGCTGAATATGCCGCCGACGAGATCTGGTCAGCAGGCGACAATGGATCACTGTCTTTTAGAGTGATGAAGAAAGACGACAACGGCGTCATTTCATTTGCAACCGGGCCTGAGTGCCCAGACGACAATGAGGAGCTGGCCAAAACCACTTCTGACCGCATTCGGACGGTTGTTGCAACCGCGAAGGCATCAGTTGCAACGTGGACCCAGACAAAATCTCCAGGAATGCAACAATCAATCGAAGTGGCTCGCCACGCGATTCGGCTTGCGAAGCTGGAAGGTCTGTATCGCGCGGGGCGATTTGATCCCACATTCGAGGACGCAGCCAACGATGACGTCGAAGACTTACTCGCAATGCTGGCGATCGTTCCTTTTGAATTGCTCTTGCATGACCGAGTTCTTTTCCTCGTAACCGTTCACCGCTGCGCGAGCATGGCGGGGCACGGCAGCCCGGCGCGGCGGGCCTCCACG
>JAYSSW010000566.1:0-1683 GCA_043720335.1 Planctomycetia bacterium | reverse complement strand
GGAATCTGCAAGGGAATCACGGTCATCGACATGGCTCGCTCCTTATCGGAATGGCGCTCATTCTACCTTGCAGGAGGGAAGGCGAGGAGAAAGAATCGGCTTGGTCCTGTCCCGTTTGCCACATCTTCTCCATCGGTTGCGTTGTGGTTCCGAACCCCATTCACGCCCGGCGGGCGGCGACGAGGTAGCCGTAGCTGCGCAGCGACGGCAGCCACCACGGCGCACGCAGCACGCCGTCGGCGCGCAGGCTGATCGGGCGGATCTCGTCGATCGCGAAGCCCGCTTCCCGAAACAGGCGCGACACTTCGCGGCGGGTGAAGAGGTGCATCGTCAGGCTGCCCACGCCGTGGTGCGGCGGCATCATGTAGTCGCCCGCTTGCTGCTGATTCGTCAGCGAACGCCACACGTCGCGCAGCAGCAGTCGTCGGCCGACGCCGGTCCAGACGTTGAACCAGCGGTTGTGGACGTGCAGGACGAACACGCCGCCCGGCGTCAGCATGCGCTGGACGTGCCGAACCACCAGTTGCCGAGCGTCTGCGCCCTGCACCATGCCGAGCGTGCTGAACAGGCAGGCGGCGTGGTCGAACGAGCTGTCGGCGAAGCGGTCCAGTTCGACGAGGTTGGCGCAGACGCACGGGATGTCGAGGCCGAGCGATTCCGCCTTGGCCTGCACGACTTTCAGCATCTCCGGCGACAGGTCGACGGCGACCGGCGCATGGCCGTGCTGGGCGAGCGTGACGCACAGGCGCCCGGTGCCGCAGCCAAGGTCGGCGACTCGGCCGGGAGGCTGGCATTTCTCCAGCACGAACTGCTGGTCGATGGTCAGCAGCGGCGTGCCGGCAAGCTGCTCGTCGTAGTTGCGCGCCAGCTCGGCGTTGTGGAAGTAGTCCCACAAGGCGCGCGAGACGCCGGGAGGTAGCTGCCAGTCGGCGGGCATGGGATGAATTCCTTGCGCGGCGAAGCATGAGGCATCGGCGAACTGCACGAACCCTGAGCGCAAGCGAGGGGATATCTTCGACGACGCGCGGAATGAACGAGATTTGTCCGCAAGCATGGTTCGCTGCGATCCCCTCGCTTGCGCTCAGGGTTAGTGTGGCCTGGGGTAGTTTCATGGAAGGAAAGGAAAAGCCCAGGCGCTTCTTGCAGCGCCTGGGCTTCGTGGACGCCGTGGGGCCTAGTTCTCGGTCTTCTTGGTCGCGGGGAGTTCCTTGACGAGGATCGACTTCACCTGCAGGTTCACGTCGGGGCCGCCGGCGGCGGGGCCGTGCTGCTGCAGGGCGAAATGCCCCTTGCGGTGGGTGTTGGCCTTGTCGGTGAAGTCGACGACCTTCTTGCCGTTGAGGATGATCTGGATGTGGTTGCCGTCGGCGATGACTTCCTGGGTGAACCAGGCGTCGGGTTCGACGAGCATCTCGTAGATCGGCGCGAATTTGTAAAGGCTGCCGGTTTTCTGCTTGTCGAGGAAGGTGCTGTTGATCTGGGTCTCGTAGCCGGAGGGGTAGCCGGGGCCGAACTTGGTGCGGAAGTACTGTCCGCTGTTGCCCTTGTCGTTGATCTTGGCTTCGATCTTGTAGTGGAAGTTCTCGTAGTCGTCGCGTTCGCTGAAGAGGTGGCTGGTCTCCTTGCCGCCGGAGTGGAGGATGCCGTCCTTGACTTCCCACTTGCCTGGGTTCTTGGGATGGG
>JAYSSW010000565.1:0-1684 GCA_043720335.1 Planctomycetia bacterium | reverse complement strand
CCATGCTCCGGCGGGCGTCGTCGAGCTTGCGGCTCTGGGCGAGCACGTCCCCCAGGTTCATCAGGACGCCGGCGTGGTCGTGCTGGTGCCAGCGGTTGCCCGGCGCCTTCGCCGCCAGCCGCTGGGCGTTCTCCAGCGCCTTGCCGTACAACTCCAGCGCCTGCTTGAAGTCGTTCTTTTGGCGGTGCAGCAGCCCCAGGTTGTTGTAGACCAGGCCGAGCTTCTCCCAGTTCTCCAGGCGGTCCGGCTCCTGGTCGGTGAGCTGTTGAAGCGTCTTCAGCGCCGACTCGTTGAACCCGCGCGAGCGCTCCGGGTCGGAGTTGCGGCACAGCAGCGCGAGGTTCATCTCGGCGAGCGCCTCGCCGCGCAGATGGTCGGCGACGCCCGGCGCGTCGTGCCGCAGCGACGCGTACTGGCTGCGTGCCGCCTCCAGCGTCTCGGCCGCCCGCTTCGGCTCGCCGGTCTGCGACAGCACCCGCCCCAGCAGCAGGTTCACCCGCGCCAGGTCCGCGCGGCGCCGGGCGTCGCTCTCGTTCTCCTGGGCGAACTGCTCGCAGAACTTCGCCGCGTCTCGGAGCAGATCCGCGCGCAGCGGCTGCATGCCCGGCTCGTCGAGCAGCCGGTTCTCGCTCACCTGCACGTAGTACGTCTCCACCGCGTCGAGCGCCTTCTGAAGATTCGCCTCGGCCCGGCTGCGCTGCTGGTCGATCAAGATGGTTCCGACCAGCAGCGCGACCGACGCCGTCGCGAACAGCACCAGCGCCGTCGCCACGAGCATGCGGTGCCTTCGCGCCAGCCGCATGAGCTGCTGCGTCCACGGCTCGCGCCGCGCCTGCACCGGCTCGTCGGCCAGCCAGCGCTGGATCTCGTCCGCCAGCTCCGTCGCCGAAGCGTAGCGCTTCGCCGGCGATTTCTCCAGCGCCTTCAAGCAGACCGCTTCCAGCGCGATCGGCGCCGACGGGTTCAGCGAACGCGGCTTGGCGGCCGGCTCCTCCTTGATCCGCCGCAGCAGCTCGTCCAGTGTCGCCGCGCCCCGGAACGGCGGCGCCCCGGTCAGCAGCTCGTACAAGATCGCGCCAAGCCCCCACACGTCCGAACGCACGTCGATGGCGTCGGTCGCCCCGGCCGCCTGTTCGGGCGACATGTACGACGGCGTCCCCAGCACTTGCCCCGCGCGCGTGCTCGACTCGCGCAGCGTCGCATCCTGCATCTCACTGCCCGCTGCGGTCTCGGCGACGCCGGTTTTCGCCAGGCCCCAGTCGAGGACCAGCACCTCGCCGAAATCGCCCAGCAGGATGTTGGCGGGCTTCAGGTCGCGATGCAGCACGCCGTGCGCATGCGCGTAGGCGACCGTTTGGCAGATCGCCCGCAGCGCCTGCGCCAGATGCAGGAACTCCAGCGGCTGCGGCTCGCCTTTGCTTCGCGCAAGGTGATACGCCGCGATCGCGTCCTGGAGGGTTCGCCCTTTGACGAAGCGCATCACGTAGTACGGCTGGCCGTCCTCGCTGCGTCGGGCGAGCTCGTAGACCGGCACGATGCCGGGATGCTCAAGCCGAGCGGTGATCTTCGCCTCCTCGACGAAGCGGACCTACTGACAGCTGCGCAAAGAAGTAAACTTTCACCCGTGTAGCGGCAACCCGGCGGCGGCGAAGAACGATTGAATCAGGTGGGGCTTTTGCCGCAA
>JAYSSW010000564.1:0-7971 GCA_043720335.1 Planctomycetia bacterium | reverse complement strand
AAATCCCCAGGGCAGCAGCCCTGGGCTTTCCGTGGGTTTGCTTGTTTCGGACGTGAGATGAAGCTCCCTCCTGATGGGGGAAAGAAAGTTGTGGAGACACCGACGATGCGTCCGACGCTGAGCCTGATCCGACGCGAATTCAGCGCGTATTTCCTGTCGCCGATCGCGTACGTGGTGCTGGCGGTCTTCCTCGCCGTCACCGGGCACCTGTTCTACCTGAGCCTGGAACTGCTCACCGCGCGCGGGCCGAAGGGGCTGAACTACCCGATGGAGATGTTCGTCAACAACCTCGCCTTCTGGCTCGTCTTCCTGTTCATCCCGCCGCTGCTGACGATGCGGCTTTTCGCCGAGGAGCGCGCCTCCGGCACGCTGGAGATGCTGCTGACGGCGCCGCTGCGCGACTGGCAGATCGTCTTCGCGAAGTTCGCCGCCTGCTACGCGTTCTACGTGCTGATGTGGATTCCGACGCTGCTGTACCTTCCCGTCCTGCTCGACTGGGAATGGGGCACGCTGCAGTGCGGCATCGACCCCTGGCCGGCGGTGACCACCTATCTCGGCCTCGCCTTGGCCGGCGCGATGTTCCTGGCATTGGGGATGCTCGTCAGCAGCCTGGTGAAAAGCCAGATGGTCGCCGCCCTCATCGCGCTCTTCGTCGGGCTGGCGTTCATCATGGCCGGCATCTGGAGGCCGGAGATGGACACCAGCGACACGCCGTTCCAGGTGCTGTCGTTCTTCACCGTGCCGCTCCATTTCGAGCGCAACTTCGGCCGCGGCCTGCTCGACACGCGCAACCTGATCCTGTACGGCTCCGTGGCCCTGTTCTGCCTCTTCCTCACCGTTCGCAGCCTGGAGAGTCGACGATGGCGCTGACCCGAACCAATCGCCAATGGCTCCACCTGCTCGCCCGCCTGATCGGGCTGACCGGCGTCGTCGTCGGCGTCGTCGGCCTGGTCGCCTGGCTCAGCCTCGGCGTCGTCGACATCGGCCGCGCGCTCGCCGCCGTCGGCGCGGGGGGCGTCGCGATCGCCGTGTTGTGCGAGATCCCCGGCCTGTTCGGCGCCGCGTCGTCGAAGCGGGGCGCCGTCGGCTTCAACGTGCTGGTGCAGATCGCCCTGGCCACCTTGCTGATCGTCGGCGCCAACGTCTGGTCGTTCACGCACTACGGCAGGGTCGATTTGACGCGCGACCAGGAATTCACGCTCCGCCCGCAGGTGCGCGAGCAACTGGCGAAATTGAGAGGCGAGACCGACATCGTGGTCTACCTGCCGCGCGTGTCGTTCGGGCAGCGCGCCGAGACGCGCCAGGACCGCTACGACATCGCCGCCCAGCGGAAGATCGTCGACAAGGTGAAGGACCTGGTCGAGCTGTTCCAGGACCTCGGCCCGCGTTTCCGCGTGCAGGTGCTCGACATCGAGGACGACCAGTACGACGACAAGCTGGAGGCGCTGCGGGCGAAGTCGCCGAAGCTGGCCGAGGCGGTCGAGAAGGCGCCGGAGAACACGATCTTCTTCGCGTCGGGCGAGCCGCAGCATCTGCAGCGCCTGAGCTTCAGCGAGCTGTTCACGCTCGACAAGGAAGCGTCGCGCGAGGCGAACGGCAAGCGGGGCAACCTGGTCCTCAAGTACCAGGGAGAGGCCGGCTTCGCCAACCGCATCTTCAACATCGACGTGAAGCGCCCGCGCATCGCAGCGGCGGTCGTGCACCCGTTCCTCAGCCTGCACAACAAGGAGGCGCAGGACTTCACGATGAACGGCGCCAAGAAGCTGCTCGACAAGTACGGCTTCGACAGCCAGGACATCCTGCTGCGCAAGCTGGAGGACGGCGACATCACCAACGACGCGACCGCCCTGACCTACGACGAGAGCCGCTACGAGCAGATCGAGGACGAGTTGGCCGAGCTGGACGTGTCGATCCCCCGCTACGAGGAGGAGCTGAAGCAGGACGAGGCCGGCCTGAAGAAGTGGACCGAGGGGACTCTCAAGGAGCTCGGCGAAGTCTACATCTATGTGCAGATCCAGTTCGGCGGCGAAGGGGTCATCACCCGCGTCGAGTACGAGAAGCTGAAGAAGGCCGGCCGTCCGATGAAGACGCTCGACGTGGACGAGGACGATCGCCGCATCCGCACGACGCTGTACAAGCAGAACGTGGAGGTGGTGCGCAGCGTGCTCGACAACGACCGCGAGCAGCGCGAGAAGCTGCGCGCGGAGAAATCAACCCTGCGTGCGGAGAACCTGGCCGAACGGCGCCGCATCACCGACGTGCAGGCGAAGATGCGGGCGCTGCTGGCCGACGTCGACCTGCTCGTTGTCCCGCGCTTCACGGCCAAGAACATCCCGGCGGGCTTCGTCATCTCGAACAAGCTGCACCGTTTCGACGCGGCCCAGCTCGCGGCGGTCAAAACGTTCCTGCGCGAAGGGAAGCCGGTCCTGTTCCTGCTCGGCCCCGTCAACACGCCGGGCGAGGCCCCGGAGCTGCGCGACCCCGACGACGCCGACTCGCTGGAAGGGGCGCTCACGGAGCTGGGCTTCGCGCTTCCCCGGCAGACGGTCCTCTACAACGTCGAGATGCGCGAGTACAACGAGCGCAAGACGGGGGTGCGCGGCCTGGCGAAGCGGGAAACCGAGGTCCCGGGCGTCAAGCTCGACTGGGCCGACGGCTTCCTGCAGAAGGGCAAGGTCAGGTCCGCCGCCCTGGCGCATCCGGTGCGCGTCAGCCAGAAGATCACCGCGAGCAGCTTCGGCGACCCGAAGAGCTACGAGGTGAAGCTGCGTCATCCGCGTCCGGTCTACTTCCTGCGCAGCAAGCTGCCGGCGGAGCTGCCGGGCGAGGCCGGCGCCGCGATGGCCGCCGTCGCGGTGGCAAGCTCGCCGTTCGCGTGGGCGTCGCCGGCGGCCGAGTGGCTGCGGCGTGGCTCCACCTCGCCCGATGAGAGTGCGGTCCTGTTCGTCTCGCGCGACGAGAGCTGGAACGAGGAGAACCCGTTCATCACCAAGAAGGGGGTTCCCCGCTTCACGCCGACGAAGGACGACGACCCGCGCAAGGGAAGCGTCGAGGAGGTGCGGCGCGGCCCGTTCCCGCTCGCGGTGGCGGCCGAGGCGTCGATCCCGCGCAGCTGGTTCGAGAAGGACGCCAAGGATGCGAAAGCCCGCGTCGCGGTGGTGGGCCAGGGGGCGGCGTTCGTCGGCTCGTCGCTGGAGCCGGCCCGCGAGAAGATGCTCCTCGACCTCGTCAACTGGCTGCTCGGCCGCGACGAGCTGCTGGCCCGCGAACCCGACCACGCCTGGCAGTTCCCCCGCGTCGACATGGACGACACCGACCATCTCGTCTGGCAGTGGGCCACCCGCCTCGGCCTGCCGCTGCTGTTCGTCTACCTCGGCACCGTCGTCTGGCTCGTCCGCCGCATGCGCTGACGCTTGCAACGAAGGGGAAAGCCCAGGGCTGTTGCCCTGGGTATGCAAATCTCCAGGGCAGCAGCCCTGGGCTTTCCGTGCACCGTTCAATCCTCCGCGTGTGACAACGCCATTGTCACCGCCGTCCTGGGGCCTTCGGCATGAACTGGAAGACCACGCTCCTGCTCGTCATCCTCCTGGGCGCCGGCGCCGGCGCGTGGGTCTGGCACGACCGCAAGCCGGCCGCCGACACGTCGAGCAATTCGCTCGCCATGCTCAAGGACGTGGTCGATCCCGCCAGGATCACCCGCATCGAGGTGCTGCGCGGCAAGGAACCCCGCTTCATGCTGGAGAAGAACGGCGACGAATGGTCGCTCCCCGGCCGCTGGCCCGTCCGCGCGATGGAGGCCGAGCAGTACCTGAAGGCGCTCGCCGCGCTGCAGTCGCGCTTCGTCCCTGAAACCATCGAGGCCAGCGCCGACCTGGCCAAGCTCGGCCTCGGCGACGACGCGCTCGTCGTCAAGATCAAGGCCGACGGCAAGGACCGCGTGCTGCGCATCGGCGAGGATCCCGCCGGCGACAGCAACCGCTTCACCCGCCCCACCTGGCTGCGCCTCGACGACGTGCCCGAGCGCGTCCGCCTCGGCCCCGGCGTCGTCGCCGCCCTCGACCGGCCACAGGACCACTTCCAGCAGCGCCGCCTGTTCCCCGTCGAGCGCGTCGCCAAGGACCCCGACGCCAGGGACAAGTCCGACAAGGTCGAACAGCTCGTCGCCCAGGCGATCGAGGTGAAATCGAAGGATTTCACTTGGCAGCTCGCGAAGACGGGCGACCAGTGGGAGATCGCCGCCCCGCGCGACCGCGCCGACCCCGACCGCGTCAAGGCGATCCTGCTCGGCTTCCCCGACCTGTGGGCCGAGCGCTTCGTCGACCGCGCCGGCAAGTCACTCGAGGACTTCGGCCTGAAGGAGCCGGAGTTCACGATCACCGTCACGCGCCCCAGCGGCGCGAAGCTGAAGCTGCTGGTCGGCAAGGAGTCGGACCGCAAGGAGAAGGTGGTGATGATCCCGCCGCCCCAGGCCCAGCCGTTCGGCCCGCCCCCCAAGCCGCAGATGCAGAAGATCGTCGAGACGAGCCGCTTCGCCAAGCTGGAGGACAACGACCAGGTATTCGAGATCAAGGCCGACAAGCTCGGTGACATCGCGTTGTCACTCGACGCGCTGCGCGAGCCTCGCCTCGCCCGCTTCGACGCCAGCGACGTGAAACGCCTGGAGATGACCACGGGCGAAGTGTCGATCATTCTGGTCAAGGACAAGGGGCAGTGGCGTTTCGAGAAGCCGACGAAGGACGTGGCCGAGACGAATCCGGTGGAGGAGCTGTTGGACAAGCTGTCAGGCCTGCGGGCCAGCGACAAGCAGGTGATCGATGGCGCCGATCCGAAATCGGTCGGCCTCGACAAGCCGGCGGCGACGATCACCGTCGTCGTCGAGGACGAGAAGGACAGGAAGCCGCGCAAGGTCGTCTTCCGCATCGGCGTGAAGGAGAAGGAAAAAGACAAGTCGTACGTCGTCGTCGACGGCTGGCCGCGTGTCAATCAATTGGACGACGCGGTGCTGAAGCTGGCGCGGCGGCCGCTGCTGGCGTACCGCAATCGCCGCGTGCTCGACCTGGCCGCCGGCGATCTAAACAAGATCGAGGTGCGTCGCGCCGACGAGACGTTCACGCTGGAGAAGTCGGACACGGGCTGGAAACTGGCCGCCCCGGTGTCGGCCCACGTGGACAGCGCCAAAGCCGACGCGCTGGCGGGCGAGCTGGGCAAGCTCGAAGGGATCGACTTCGTCGCCGAGCAGCCGAAGGACGACGACCTCGACAAGCTCTACGGTTTGGCGAAGTCACCACTGTCGGCCAAGCTGCTGACGAAGGACGCCAAGAAGCCGGCAGCAATATTGGTGATCGGCAAGCAGCGCGAGGGCAAGGCCGAGTTCTACGCCCGCGTCGACAACGGCCCCGTCTTCGCCGTCAAGAAGGAGCTGCGCGACAGCCTCGACCGCGCGTCGCTTTCGTACAGGCTGGCGCCGCTGTGGAAGCTCGACCGCGACGACATCGCCGAGATCGGCATCACGAAGGACGCGGCCGAGTACACGCTGAAGCGGCAGGGCAAGGGTTGGCGCATCGCCGGCCCGTTCGACGCCGACGCGACGCCGGAACTGGCCGACGACATCGCAGACGATCTTGCCAAGCTGAAGAGCGAGAAGTACGAGACGCATCAAACCAAGGATCTGGCCCGCTACGGCCTCGACAAGCCGGCGCTGCAGGTGAAGCTGGTCGGCAAGGACAAGAAGTCGCACAGGCTGCTCGTCGGCAAGGCGACGCCGGACGGACGCTACGCCAAGCTCGCGGACAGCGAAGCGGTGGTGCTGCTCGCCGACAAGGCGGTGGCGGCGTTCGACCGCGCCCCCCTCGACCTGCTCGACCGCGAGCTGTTGTCGCTGAATCCGCGCGGCATCCAGAAGCTGCGCTGGCAGGGTGCTTCTCCCTTCTCGCTGGAGCCGAAGAAGGAGCAGTGGCAAGTCGTCGATTCGCCGGCGGCGGCGTTCCTCGCCGACGAGGACGCGGTGAACAACACGCTGCGGGCCTGGAGCCGGCTGCACGCCGACAAGTTCGCCGCCTACGGCCCGAAGATCGACTGGGCCGCCTTCGGCCTCGACAAGCTGTCGGCCAGCATCACGGTTACGCTGGCCGCCGACAAGGACAAGAAGCCCGTGGAGCACACGCTGGAACTGGGCAAGGACGCCGCCGGCGGCCGCTACGCCCGGCTCGACAAGAAGGACGCCGTCGTCGTTCTTGATGCCACGAGCGCCAGTGATCTTGCGAAGACGCATCTCGACTTCATCGATCCGCGTGTACTCAAGTACGACCTCGACACCGTCGGCGGCGTCAGGCGCATGATGAAGGATGGCGACGTGGAGCTGGCCAAGCGCGACGACGCCTGGCGTCTCGCCAAGCCGCTCGACCGGCCCGCCGATGAGCTGACGGTCGGCGACCTGCTGGAGAAGACATTCCGCCTGAGGGCGAAGCGCATCGCGGCTTATCCGGCGAAGGACCTCAAACCGTTCGGCCTCGACGCGCCGACGGCGGTCGTCACCCTGCAGCTCACCGACGCCGCCGGCGCGGCGACGACGCATGTCATCAAGGTCGGCAGCCTCGCCAACGACACAGCGAAGAAGGACACCGACGAGCGCTACGCCCTCATCGACGCGGGGACGGCGGTCGTCGTGCTGCCGGCGGAGCTGTCGCGGCACCTGGTCGCCGCGCCGCTCTATTTCGCCGACCGCAACCTCGCCAGCTTCACCGGCGCCGATGTCGCGGCGGTCGAGCGTGGCCCGCGCAAGACGGCGTTCGCGAAAACGGACGGCCCCTGGAAGATGACGGAGCCGGTCAAGGGCGAAGCCGAGGACGCGGCCCTCGACGACGTGGTGCGCAGCCTGCAACGGCTGCGCGTGGACGAGATCGTTGCGGACAAGGGCGCCGACCTGAAGAAGTTTGGCCTGGAGTCGCCCGTGGTTCAGTGGAAGCTGAAAGCGGGCGAGCGCGAGGTGCTGCATCTGCTGCTCGGCGCCGTTGAGACGGGCAAGGAGAAGGCGCCGCAGCCGCGCCACTACGCGAAGCTGGCGAAGGGGGACGAGGTGTTCCTGCTGCCGGCGAAGCTGAGCGCGAAGCTGCTGGAGGAGCACCGCAGCCGCAAGCCGTGGGCCAGTCTCGACGCGGCCCAGGTCGACCAGCTCAAGATCGTCGGCCCCGACAAGACGGTCACGCTGAAGAAGCGCGGCGACGCCTGGAGCATCGTCGGCGAACCGGACGCCGTGGTCAGCGCGAAGGCGGTCGTCGACACGCTCGACGCCGTCGCGGGGCTGAAGGCGCTGCGCTGGCAGGCCGACGCGAAGGCCGATTTGCAGTTGTACGGCCTGACGAAGCCGACGTGGACCATCGAGGCGAAGACTCCGGCTGGTCCGCGCACGCTGCTGCTGGGCCGCACCGAAGGAGACTCGCGCCGCTTCTACGCCTCGGTCGCGGGGAGCGACAGCGTCTTCGTCCTCAGCGAAGCCGACAGCGAACGCCTGACGCGCCCGTTCACGGCTTATGTCGAGAAGAAGTAAGTGAGCCGGATCATCGCTTTGTCGCGGTCAGCTTCCACAGGCCGGCGGCGCAGGCGATGGCGGCGAGGCCGAGCAGCAGCCGCTGCCACGGGAAGCGCGTCGCTTCGGCGCGGCTGGGGCCGTCGCTGACCGACGTTTCGCTCGGCGGCGGGGCGGGATCGCTCGCCTTCTTCTCTTCGCTCACCGGCGGCGCCTTCGGGTCGGGGATCGTCAGCTTGCAGCGCGTACGGTGACCGGCGCCGGCGTCGACCGTCACTTCGTAAACGCCCGGCGGCGGCGCGTCGAACGTGTAGACCCCCTTCGCGTCGGTCTTGCCCTGCGTGATCGTTTTCTTCTCGGCGCCGGTCACCAGCACCATCGCGCCGATCGCGGGGGTGTCGTCGTCGTAGAACGTCTCGACGTTCACCTTGCCATCCTTCAGCTTG
>JAYSSW010000563.1:0-3799 GCA_043720335.1 Planctomycetia bacterium | reverse complement strand
CTGCCGTGGAACAAGAGCGAAACGCTGTCCGCCGCGACCTTGTGGAGCCTGTCGTTCGGCGAAGCATCGACGGCGCCGTTCCTGTTCTACCTGATCTTCACCGTGTTCCTGGCGACGCCCGCAGCGGTTGCGTTCACGCTGGTCGATCGCAAGTTCGTGCCGCTGCCGCAGGCGTTCCTGCCGTATTGGCCGTGGGTGTCGCTGGCGCTGGGGCTGCTGCTCGGCCTCGGTGTGCTGCTGTTGAGCTACGAGTACCTGCACGCCCTTTTCTACCTGCAAACGAACCCGATCACGGTGCCGATGAAGCTCGCGTTCCGCCTGCACGGCCTGGCGATGCTGGCCGCACTGGGCGAATTCTGGCTTCAGCGCCGCCGCCTGCGCAACCTCCCGCCGCCACGACTGGATGTGCGGTGGTAAAAGACTTTCGCGACCGAGGACACCGAGAGCACAGAGACAGCAAGCCCCACCATGAGCAACGCGATTGGTGGGGGTCGAACCTTGCGACCACTCACCCCCAGGAATCGCTTCGCTCATCCTGGGGCTTGGAAGCAAGCACACTTCTCTCCCTGACTTTCTCTGCCTTTTCCTCTGCGTCTCTGCGGTTAGCTCTCGCCCCACACCGCCGCCTCTTCGCCGTCGAGTCGCAGCGTGAGGCACTTCGCGCTGCCGCCGGACTTGATGAACTCGTCAAGTTCGACGAAGACGACCTCGTAGCCCCAGCTACGCAGCCCCTCCGCCAACTGGTGGCTGCCGGCGTTGATGACGACCGTTTTGCCGACCACGACGGCGTTGCACGCGAAGCGCTCCGCCTCGCTTTCGACGACGGGCAGCAATCGCGGAATGTGTCCCTCCAGCACCTTGAGGCCGTACGTGTCGAACGCGCCGGGGAAATAGATCGCTTCGCCCGGAGCCAGCGGGCAGAAGCAGGTGTCGAGGTGGTAGAACCGCTCGTCGACCAGCTCCAAAGGGAGCACCATCCGCTGCAGAATGTCGCCGAGTCGCAGGTGGCCGGTCGCGTCGCTGCGGATCATGTAGCCCGCAAACAGGATCGGCCCGCAGAACAGCGCGTCGCCCGCCCCCTCGAAGTTCATGTCGCTGGGCAGATGCTCGACGCGGAAGCCATGTTCGGCGGCCCAGGCGTCGAAGTGCGGCGTCTCGCCCTGCCGCTGCGGATGGCGAAAGCGTGAGCTGACGAAGCGGTCGCCGAACACCAGCCCCGCGTTGGCGGTGAACACCAGGTCGGGCAGCCCTTGCTGCGGCTGCATCAGCTCAACCTGCACAACGAGCTTGACGAGCGCGTCGTGCAGCAGCTTCCACTGCTGGCGAGCGCGGGTCGGGTCGCTGCCCCGCTCACGTTTCATCCACGGGTTGATCTCGTACTCGATGCCGTAGAAATCGGGCGGGCACATCAGGATGCGTGGCGTCTTCATGGTCGCGTCGCCCCTTCGCTCGATTTCAGCTCGTTGACCAGCGCCCGCAGGAAAGGCTCCGCGTCGGTGACGACGCCGACGGTTTGATGGCTGCCCCGGTCGGCCAGCTTCGTGACGGTGGCGGGGTTGATGTCGACGCAGGCGACCTTCACCCACGCGGGGAGCAGGTTGCCGGTGGCGATGGAGTGGAGCATCGTCGCCATCATCAGGCAGAAGCCGACGCCGCGAATCTGCTCGCGCATGGCGTCCTGGGCCACGAGCGAATCGGTGATGACTTCCGGCAGCGGCCCGTCGTCGCGGATGCTTCCCGCCAGCACGTACGGGATCTGCCTTTTGGCGCACTCGAACATGATGCCGCTCTTGAGCAGCCCTTGGTCGATCGCCGCTTGAATTCCTCCCGCGCGGCGGATGGCGTTGATCGCGCGCAGATGGTGCTCGTGCCCCTCCTCGGCGGGCAGGCCGCGGTCGAGCCAGACGCCGAGGCTGGTGCCGTAGAGCGCCTGTTCGATGTCGTGCGTTGCGAGGGCGTTGCCCGCGAAAAGGACGTTGAGGTAGCCGAGGCGGATCAGTTCGCAGAGGTGCTCGACGCTGCCGGTGTGGACGACGGCCGGCCCCAGCACGGCGAGGATCTTCTCGCCGGCGGCTTTCGTGCGTCTCATCGCGGCGGCGATCTCGCGGACGGTCAGGCCCTTCGGCTTCTCGCTGGAAACCGCGCTCGACATGAACTCGAACAAGCTGTGTCGGGCGGCTGTCTCCGCGGGCAGCACGCGCACCCCCTGGCGGCCGACGACAATCGGATCGCCACGTTTGACGTGCGTCATGGCGATGCAACGGGCGGCCTTGCCTTCCACGTCGAGCAGCAGGCCGCAGTCCATCTCCTGGTCGTCGACTTCGATCCATTCGCCGCCGATGCGGACCTGCGTGCGGTAGTTCGTCGTGCTGTAGAACTTCTCCGGGAAGGCCGCGTCCATGTCGGCCAGCTCATGCGTGCAGTCGTGGGTCGTGGTCGGCACGGCCCCGTGGTCGTGGATCGCGTGCAGGATCTCGTCGAGGTGCGGGGCGCTGTTCGCGCGAATCTCCAGCGTGACGGAGCTGGGATCGACCTGCCGTTGGCCGAGCTGGATGTTCTTGATGACGTACTGCCCGCCGTGGGTGAGGATCTCGTCCAATACCTTGGGGAGCAGCAGCGAGTCGATGATGTGGCCGTGCAGTTCGACTTCTTCCACGAAAGGCAAAGGCGCGACGGGCAGCGACATGGGAACCTCCTGCGGAACGGGGCTTCCTGGCTAGTTCATTTTATCAGCGAAGCCGACGTTCCGCGCGACGTGCGTGCCAAAATCGCGTCTTCGTGGTTTTCCGCGAACCCTCTTGCAACTTTCCGCGTCAGCCCTAATAATAACGTTCGCATCGGGCTGTAGCGCAGCTTGGCTAGCGCGCCTGCTTGGGGTGCAGGAGGTCGTGGGTTCAAATCCCGCCAGCCCGACGTTTTGGTTGGTACCCCGCAAGAGGCGTGATCCGCAAGGATCACGCCTCTTCGCATTTCGTAGCCTGTGCAGAGCGCCGTGCTTCGCGGGATGGCGTTTCCGGCGCGGCGGCTTTGTGCTAACATGCCTTCGGGAGAACGAAAATGGCGAAGGCGAAACCCAAGAAAAAAGACGAGGACGAAGGCCTGCAGATCATCTGCCGGAACAAGAAGGCCTTCTACGAGTACGAGATTTTCGACAAGCTCGAATGCGGCCTGGTCCTGACCGGGACCGAAGTGAAGAGCCTGCGCCAGCACCAGGCGAGCTTGGAGGAGGCGTACGCCAAGATCCAGGAAGGGGAACTGTGGCTGGTCGGCAGCGACATCCCTGAGTACTGCATGGCCCACCGCTTCAACCACAAGCCGAAGCGGCCCCGCAAGCTGCTGCTGCACCGGCGTGAACTCGACAAGTTCGCGGGCAAGGCGTCGGAGAAGGGCTTCACGCTGATCCCGCTGCGCATCTACTTCAAGGAAGGCCGGGCCAAGGTCGAGATCGCCGTCGGCCGAGGCAAGAAGCAGTACGACAAGCGCGAGTCGAAGAAGAAGGCCGACGCCCAGCGCGAGATCCGCCGCGTCATGAAGGACCGGCGTTAGATCGTCGAATGCCAGATAGCCCCCCCGGCTTGCCGGGGGTGCGGTGCGAGGTCGAGCCGGATTCATCGAACCGTGGTGGGGCACGATTCCATCGTGCCTGAAGCGCCAGGGCACGATGGAATCGTACCCCACGATCACGTTCATGTCATTCCCACCTGTGTCGATGTGCTGTCGTTCGACCTGGCGGAAACGTCGCCGGACGAGGCAAGCGTGGCGGTCTGCGTCGCGGACACGACCGACGCGGGCAAGACAT
>JAYSSW010000562.1:0-1687 GCA_043720335.1 Planctomycetia bacterium | reverse complement strand
GTTGCGCGTGGTTGCGGGCGGTCTTGAGCATGTGGTGCGCTTCGCCGGCGTTCATGCTCATGCGGGCTTCAGTCATCACGTGCTTGCCCGCTTGCAGGGCGGCCACGGTGATCGGACAGTGCAGGTACGGCCAGGTGCCGATGACGACGGCGTCGATGTCGGGGTCGGCAACAAGTTGTTCCCAATGCTCGAACGGTTTGGCGATGCCGAACTCGCGAGCGATGGCGCGGGTCGATTCGGGTCGGCGGTTGCAGACGGCGACGATCTCAACGCCGGGCTGGGCGAGCAGTCCAGGGATGTGGCGCCCGCGCGTGTTGCCGCCGGCGCCGACGAGGCCGACGCGGATTTTCGTGGTCATGGGGAGAGTCCTTGGGGACGGGATTCATGCGGTTCGCGAGGTCAAGGCTGCTTTCATTATCCACGAGCCGGGAGGGTGCGCCAACCGTCAACCGCGTCGTATAATGACGGGGCACGGAAGCCATCCTCTCACCTTCGCCCTCTCCAGGAACGGGAGCCAACCATGTCCGCGAAGCCGCCTCCGATGAACGTCGGCGCCAAGGAAGCCAGGCCGATGACGGCGCCCGACTTCCTCGCGGCCAAAGCGAAGGGGGTCAAGCTGACGATGCTGACCGCCTACGACTACACGATGGCGAAACTCTTCGACGCGGCTGGCGTGGACGGCCTGCTGGTCGGCGATTCGCTCGGCATGGTCGTGCAGGGGGAGCCGAACCCGCTGCGCGTCACCCTCGACGAGATGATCTACCACACCCGGCTCGTGTCGCGCGGCTCGCAGCGCAGCCTGGTCGTCGGCGACCTGCCGTTCATGTCGTACCAGCTCAGCCCGATGCAGGCATTGGAGAGTGCCGGGCGTATGGTCAAGGAGGGGGGCGCGCACGCGGTGAAGCTGGAAGGGGGCGTGCGCAGCGCCTCGGCCATCGCCGCGATCACCGCCGCCGACATCCCGGTGATGGGGCACATCGGCATGACGCCGCAGTCGGTCCACCGTTTCGGCGGCTTCCGCGTGCAGCGCGACGACCAGCGCATCCTCGACGACGCCCTGGCGGTCGAGCAGGCGGGCGCCTTCGCCGTCGTCGTCGAATGCGTGCCGGCGGAGCTGGCCGCGAAGGTGACGGCGGCGCTGCGGATCCCGACCATCGGCATCGGTGCGGGGTCGGCCTGCGACGGCCAGGTTCTGGTGATGCATGACATGCTGGGGCTGTTCGACACGCTGCGGCCCCGCTTCGTGAAGCGCTACGCCGAGCTGGGCGAGAGCGTCGCGGCCGCCGTGCAAGCATACTGCGACGAGGTCCGCAGCGGTGTGTTCCCCGGGCCTGAGCACGCGTTCCGCTGACGCTCCTGAACGGGGCGAGTCGATCTTGTGCAGGGAAACTACCGCTGTTTCACCGCCGCACGGTGCTGCAAGTAGTGCTGGGCGTTCAATCGCACGGATTCGCTCGGATCCTGCACCGACATGCGGCGCAGCAGTTCGTTGGAGCTCGCGTTCGGGTGCAGGCCGGCGGTGCGGGCGGCGGCGGCGCGGACGGCGGGGGACGGGTCCTCGCTCAGTTTCTGCAGCCACGCGCCCACGTCGCCGACTTCGCTGTTGCGGCCCAGGTGCTGCAGCACGCCCAGCCGGGCCGCCGGCTTCTCGTCGCTGATGAGCCTGGCCATCTGCACGTCGCGGTCG
>JAYSSW010000561.1:0-1688 GCA_043720335.1 Planctomycetia bacterium | reverse complement strand
TCGACGCACGCCGCGACCCCGCCGCCTAGCGGCAGCGGGCTTGATAACCTGCTTCTCTCCCTCTTCCTGTCTTCCGGGATGTTGTCCATGCCTCCGCTTCGCTTTGTCCTGCTCGCTCTGCTGCTCGTCCCTGCCGTCTCTCGTGCGGGCGATGACGAGTTCTTCGAGCGGAAGATCCGGCCCGTGCTGGCGGGGACCTGCTTCAAGTGCCACGGGGGCGAGCGGACCAGCGCCAAGCTGCGCGTCGATTCGCGCGAGGCGCTCGTCAAAGGTGGCCGCAGCGGCACGGCCCTGACGCCGGGCGAACCGGAGAAGAGTTTGCTGCTGCACGTGCTGAGGCCGACGAAGGACATTCCGCAGATGCCCCCCGACACGAAGCTGCCGACGGCGGTCGCGGACGATTTTTCCGCGTGGATCAAGAAGGGCGCCCCCTGGCCCGCGAAGACGACGCCCGGCACCTTCGTCGCCAAGAAGCACTGGTCGTTCGGCCCTCTTCGTGAGTCACCGCCGCCGGCGCATGCGACGCTCAAACATCCCATCGACCGCTACCTGGCCGCCGGCTGGGACGCGAAGAAGCTGGCGCCCGTCGGCAAGGCGGACCGTCGCGTCCTCATCCGCCGGGTGACGTTCGACCTGACCGGCCTGCCGCCCACGCCGGAGGAGATCGACTGCTTCGAGAAGGACGCCGCCCCCGACGCCTACCCGAAGCTGGTCGAACGGCTGCTCGCGTCGCCCCACTACGGCGAGCGCTGGGGCCGGCACTGGCTCGACATCGTCCGCTACGCCGACACCGCTGGCGAGACCGCCGACTTCCCGGTCCCCGACGCCTGGCGCTACCGCAACTACGTCATCAACGCGTTCAACACGGACCGCCCCTACCACGACTTCCTGCGCGAACAGATCGCCGGCGACCTGCTCGCCGCGCAGCTCCCCGCCGACGCGACCCCGGAGAAGCGGGCGGAACTCGTCGTCGCCACCGGCTACCTCGCCGTCGCGCGCCGCTTCGGCTTCGACATCCTCAAGGACCACCATCTCACCCTCGAAGACACGGTCGACGTGCTCGGCAAAAGCGTCCTCGGCCTCACCATCGGCTGCGCCCGCTGCCACGACCACAAGTACGACCCCGTCAGCCAGCACGACTACTACGCCCTCTTCGGCATCTTCGACAGCACCCGCTTCCCCTTCTCCGGCTGCGAGCACACCCGCGTCCCGCGCGACATGGTGCCGCTCGCCGCGCCCACGGCCATGCAGTCGTTCCAGGCCGAGATGCAGAAGTTCGAGCAGGCCAAAACGGAAACGGACAAGGCGCTGCGGGCGCGGGCTTCGCTGCCTGCGTCTCTTCGTGTTACTGGCGACCTGCCGAACGGCGGCGCCCAGGACTTCGCGAAGGGGACCAACGCGGCCGTGCTGCAACGTGTCACGGTGAAGAAGGGGGACATGCTCCAGCTCGCGGTGCTGCCGAAAGCGAACCACGGCGCCGACTCCACCCTCGTTGAAATCGAGATCCGCGAGCTCGACGGCAAACGGGTCTGGAACCTGACCAGCGACGCTCTGTCCCGCTTCGCCGACGGCGGCGCGACGAACCCGCTCGCCGACGTGTGGCACTTCTTCGACGCCGCCGGCGTGCCGACGCTGTTCACGACGATGATGCGCGACGCCGGCAACGTCAAAGGCGTGCATCTGCTGCG
>JAYSSW010000560.1:0-7979 GCA_043720335.1 Planctomycetia bacterium | reverse complement strand
GCCAATCCTGTCCCGCCTGCCGGTTGCAGCGGTTTTTCGGGCTTTCGGCTCAACGCGGGCGCTGCCGATTGCCGAAAAGGGAACGGTAGGACCCATTGCATCAGGTGCATGAAAGGAGAACTGGGATGGCAACTTCTCCCGCGTTCAAGCGGCTGCTGGCGGGATGTCTGGTTTTGCTGGGGAGCGCCACATCGGTGATCGCGCAAGGCCCCGACGCCAAGACGTTCCTGGGCGACAACTTCGCCCCCAAGCAGAAGAACGTCGACATCACCACGCCGGCCGCCGCCGAGCTGGCCGCCTGCACGGTGGACGTCAGCAAGGGGGAAGTGGCCGGGACGACCGTCTACACCGTCCTCGACGGCAGGAAGCAGACGCTGCGCCGCTTCGTCGCCGTCGGCCCCAAGGTCGAACAGTCGTCGTACTTCAAGGACGGCGGCGAGGTCTACCGTGAAATCGACACCAACCGCGACGGCGTCGCCGACCAGTTCCGCTGGCTCAACGCCGGCGGCATGAAGTGGGGCGTCGATCTCAACGGCGACGGCAGGATCGACGCCTGGCGCCTGATCTCGGCCGAGGAGGTCTGCCAGGAGGCGTTCGCAGCGTTGTCGTCGAGCAACTACGACCGCCTCAAGGCGCTGTTCATCACCGACGCCGAGGTGCAGTCGCTGAAGCTGTCGAAGACGCAGGCCGACCGCATCGCCAAGCTGCAGGCCGGCGCGATGCAGAAGTTCCAGGCCACGCTGAAGAAGTTCGACGGCCTGGTCGGCGGCGCCTACCTCCAGGTCGACGCCGCCACGCCGAGCTGCGTCCCCGGCGAGACCTTCGGCGCCGCCAGCGACGTCATCAAGTTCAGCTCGCGCTCAATCCTCTACAAGTCGGCCAGCAAGAAGGACGACTGGGTCCATACCGGTGAGCTGATCCAGGTCGGCCTCGCCTGGCGCCTCATCGATGTCCCCGGCGAAGATGACATTGGCCCTGTCACGAATCCGAACCTGCGTGTCGCGCTCGACCTGCTCGCGGTGCATGACAAGGCGCCGCCGGCCCACACGCCGCCGCTGGCGAAGAACGCCGAAGTCGACACCTACCTGACCAAGCGCATCAAGATCATCCAGCAGATCGTCGAGAACGCCGACGAGAAGGACCGCGAGAACTGGTACAAGCAGATGATCGACAACATGAGCACCGCCGCCCAGAACCTGGGCGACGAGGCTTCGCTCGGCCGGCTCGGCGCGTTCAAGGACCAGATCGCCAAGGGGATGCCCAACAGCAACCTGGCCGCCTACGCCGTCTACCGCGACCTGTGGACGCGCTACTCGCTCGCCAGCGTCGATCCCAAGGCGCAGGGCGACACGATCCGCAAGGTGCAGGAGGGCTGGCTGACCCAGCTCGCCACCTTCGTCAAGGACTACCCCAAGTCCGAGGACACCCCCGACGCCCTCAGCCAGCTCGCGCTCGGCTGCGAGTTCTCCGGCAAGGACGAGGAGTCGAAGCGCTGGTACAAGGCCATCGTCGACAACTTCCCGACCAACCGCTTCGCCCCGGTCGCCAAAGGCTCCATCGACCGGCTCGACCTGGTCGGCAACGACCTGAAGCTGGCCGGTCCGCAACTCAACAACGCCCAGGCCCCCTTCGACATCGCCTCGCTCAAGGGCAAGGCCGTCATCGTCTACTACTGGGCGTCCCACTCCACCCAGTGCGTCGGCGACTTCGCCCGGCTCAAGCAGGTCGTCAACGCTTCGGCCGGCAAGGTCGAACTCGTCTGCGTCAGCCTCGACGAGACCGCTGACAAGGCCCTGGAGTTCGTCAAAGCGAATCCGGTCCCCGGCGTGCAGCTCTTCCAGGCGACCGCCAGCGGCGCCGGCCTGAGCAGCCCCCTGGCCGTCCAGTACGGCATCCAGGGCCTGCCGACCGCGTTCCTGGTCCGCCCCGACGGCAAGGTCGCCAACCGCTCCCTCCAGATCACCGACCTGGAGAACGAGCTGAAGCGCATCCAGTAGCATTGGCTGCTGAGACTTGATCCCGCAAGCCCCCGACGCGATCCGTCGGGGGCTTGTGCGTTTCATGGTCCTCGGCGTAGATTGAACGCAGGCACCCATCCTCCTCACCCGGATCGGCCATGACCACCATGAAGCACCCCGACGCCAGCTTCCGCGCCCTGCTCGAAGCCGCCTCGTTCGCGGCCCGCGCCCACCACGGGCAGCTTCGCAAGGACAAGCACACGCCCTACTCCGCGCACGCCTTCCGCGTCTGCCTGGTGGTGCGCGACCTGTTCGGCTTCGACGATCCGCGCATGCTGAAGACCGCCATCCTGCACGACACCATCGAGGACACGCCGACTGACTTCGACGACCTCGCCGAGCGGTTCGGCGTTGATGTGGCGAGCTGGGTCGCGATTCTCACCAAGGACATGCGGCTGTCCGAGGACGAACGCGAGCACGCCTACCGCGAACGGCTGCGCCACGCCCCCTGGCAGGTGCAGGCGTGCAAGCTGGCCGACATCCTCGACAACCTGATGGACTCCGCCGCCCTGCCGCACAAGCAGCGCGCGCACCACCTGAAGCGCGCGGAGCAGTACTTCGAGGAGTTCAGCAACAGCGAACTGCCGGAGCTGCAAAGGCCGCTGAAGATCGTCGAGGAGCTGCTGCAGCGCATGCGCGCGGAGGTCGCGAAGGGGGAGTGAAACGATTGTTTAGCCGCGACGCGGAGAATTGTTTAGCCGCGACGCGCAGCGGAGCGCGGGCGACACGCGAGGACGAAAAATGGCGTCGTCGCGTGGTTCCCGCGCTCCGCTGCGCGTCGCGGCTAAACAGGTTACCGCACCTTGATGCGGCCGGTCGCCAGGTCGTAGACGCGCGACTCCTGCGTGGCGTCGATGGTGGCGAGTTCCTTGCCGTCGATGGAGACGGCGACCGCCTGCACCGCGGCGGTGAGGATGAACACGCGCATCGCCCGGCCCGTGGTCACGTCCCAGATGCGGACGTAGCGGTCCTGGCTGCCGCTGATGAGCTGCTTGCCGTCGGGAGTGAACGCCATCGTCGTGATCGGCTGGTTGTGGCCGATCATCGACACGATCTCCATCTTCGTCTTGGCGTCGATGATCTTGATGAGCCGGTCGTTCGCCACCGCTTCGCGCGTCATGTCCGGCGACGTGATCTTCAGCAGGTTCTGCGCCGGGGCGGCGCTCGACAGCAGCAGCACGCCGAGCATTCCCAGCCATCGAGCCGTTCGCATCATCCCGTCTCCGCGCGGAGTGAACCATTCGCCATCGTGCAAGCGTATCCGCTCGTTCTTGTCATTTCCAGAATCAAACTCCCCGTCACGGCGAAAATCTTGCGATTTCGTCAGGCGGATGCTGCTTGGAATCAGCGGTCGCATCGATTACCGTGAGGCCACGCCATCCCCGACCTCGCGGTGAAGTGCCCGCATGCGCTATGTTGTCCTCGGCTTCCTGTGCCTGATCGCGATGATCGCCTACGTGCAGCGCGGGGCGATCAGCGTGCCGGCCCGGACCATCACGACCGAACTCGAACTCGGCGACGGCGGCATGGGCTGGGTCATGTTCGCCTGGGCCATCGGCTATTCGGCGCTGCAACTGCCCGGCGGCTGGCTCGCCGACCGCTGGGGCAGCCGACGCGCGCTGTTGCTCTACGTCGTGCTCTGGTCCGCCCTCACGGCTGCCATGGGACTCGCCGTCGGCTTCCCGACGTTGCTCGTCACCTGGGGCCTGATGGGCGCGGCGCAAGCCGGCGTCTTCCCGTGCGCGACCAAGGCGATCGGCGCCTGGTTCCCCGACACGCAGCGCGCTTTCGCCGCCGGCCTGCTCGCCAGCAGCATGGCGCTCGGCATCGCGCTTTCGCCGTTGATCGCCGCGACGCTGCTTCCCCACGTCACCTGGCAGCAACTTTTCGGCATCGTCGCGATCCCCGGTTTCATCTGGGTCGCCGCGTTCGCCGTCTGCACGTCCGACGCCACACCGCTGCCCACCACGGCGAAACGCTCCGTCGATTGGGCGAAGCTGCTCGGCGATCCGTCGATGCAGCTGCTCGCGGGCCAGCAGTTCCTGCGGGCGGCGGCGATGTCGTTCTTCCTCACCTGGTTCCCGACCTACCTGCGCGAAACCCGTGGCGTGTCGCAGGAGGAATCGGGCGTGCTGACCGCCTGGGCCGGCCTCGGCGCCCTCTGCGGCGGACTGCTCGGCGGCGCGTCCTCCGACTTTCTCCTCCGCGTCACCGGCAATCATCGGCTCAGCCGCCAGGGGATCGCCGTCGTCGGCATGTCGGCCTGCGCGGCCCTGACGTTCAGCGCCTACTTTGTCGCTGATTTGTACCCTGCGATGCTGCTCATCAGCCTCGGCGCGTTCGCGGGCACGTTCGGCGGCGTGAGCGGCTACACGGTCGCCATGGCGTTCGGAGGCCGGCATGTCGCCACCGTCTTCAGCCTCATGAACATGGCGGGCAACCTCGGCGCCGCCCTGTTCCCCCTCGGCGTCGGCATGCTCGTCGCACGCTTCGGACGCTGGGACCTCGTCCTCTTCCTGTTCGCCGGCATCTTCGCCGCCGACGCGATCCTGTGGGCCTTGCTGAACCCGCGCGGCCCGTTCGAGGAGCAACCGTTATGACGACCATCGTCGAAACGCCGCAGGCGCGCTGCCGGGCCGGCGTCGCCCGCACCGACATCACGCCGCCCGTCGGCATCTACCACCGCATGTGGGGAGCGGCCTTGCACGACCGCGCCACCGGAGTGCATCGCCCGCTGCTCGCCACCGCGCTTTGGCTGCAAGCGACGCACGGCAAAGAAAGCCAATTGATCCTCGCCATCGACCATTGCATCCTCGACGGCGTCGAGATGCAGAAGATCCGCGACGCCGTAGGCCAGGCGACCGGGCTGCCAGGGACTTGCGTGCATATCGCCCTGTCGCACACGCATGGCTCCGGCTGGATGTCGCGCTCGCGCAGCCATCTCCCCGGCGGCGACCTCATCGGCCCCTACCTCGACGACCTCGCGATCAAGTTGGCGGCACTCGCCGTGGAAGCGCAACACAGCGTGCAACTCGCGACGATCGTGTTCGGCCAAGGCCGCTGCGACCTCGCCCGCCAGCGAGACTTCTTCGACGCGGCGCTCAACCGCTTCGTCTGCGGCTTCAACCCCGACGGCGCGTCCGACGACATGCTGCTGGTCGGCCGCGTCGCGTCGGACGATGGCGCACTGCTCGCCACGCTGGTCAACTACGCCTGCCACCCGACGACACTCGCCTGGGAGAACACCGCGCTCAGCCCCGACTACCTTGGCGCCATGCGCGAGGTGGTCGAACGCGATACGAAGGTGCCTTGCGTGTTCCTGCAAGGCGCGTCGGGCGACCTGGGGCCGCGCGAGGGTTTCGTCGGCGATTGGAAAGTCGCCGACCGCAACGGCCGCCAACTCGGCTTCGCGGCGCTCTCGGCCCTGGAAGCGTTGCCAAAGCCAGGCACGCGTTTCGTCTACGCCGGCGCGGTCGTGTCGGGAGCTGTTCTTGGGACATGGAAGCACGAACCGCTCGACGACGCTTCGATGCGAGCGTTGGAAACGTGGCGCACGCAATCGACGTCGGTGCCGTTGGCGTACCGCCACGATCTGCCAGATCGCGAGGAAACGGAGCGGACGCGAATGCGATGCCTGGAGGAAGAGGAGAAAGCCCGCCAGGCCAACGACGAAATCCGCATGCGCGACAACCGTGCGCTGGCGGAGCAGATGACGAGGCAACTGCACCGCCTCGACGTGCTGCCGCCGGGCCGGACGTTCCCGCTGCCGATCGCGCTGTGGCAGCTCGGTGGCAGCCTGTGGGTGCTGGTCCCCGGCGAGCTGTACCAGCAGTTTCAAACAACCTTGCGACAACGGTTCCCGCGCCACGCCGTCGTCGTCTCCACCCTGACCGGCGATTGGCAGCCCGGTTACGTCCCCGCCGCCGGCAGCTACGGCTACGGCATCTACCAGGAAATCATCGCCGCGGTCGCCGCCGGCAGCCTGGAGACGCTCATCGAGGAGGTGACGCGGCGATTCGTGCAACTCCAAGCCCCAGGATGAGCGCAGCGATTCCTGGGGGTCAAAACCCCCAGGAATCGCGTTGCTCATGGTGGGGCTTGATGCGTGACGATCACCCCGCCATCGCGTACTTGCGCGGCTTCACTTCCGTCGCCTCCAGCAGCGCCGCGGCGGCGTCCACCAGCGAGCGGAAGACCTGGATGTCGAGGCCCGACGCGGTGCCGGACGCGGGCTGCCACTGCACGCCCATCGCGAACCACGACGGGTCGGCGAACTCGACCGCCTCGATCACGCCGTCGAGCGCGACGCCGCTGGCGACGAAGCCCTTCGCCATGCGCTGCACGGCCTGGCGGTGCTCGCTGTTGACAACGATCTCGCCTTCGCCGTAGATCTTGGCGAGCTTCGTGTCGGCCTGGACCATGATGGCGTGGCGCAGGCCCGGTTCGGGCGGGTGGCGATGCTGCAGCGCTTCGGGGAACTCGCGGGCCAGGTCGCCGAAGTTGATGCCGCCGAAGGCGTCGTTCATCGCCAGCAGGCCCTGGTCGATGGCGAGGATGGGGAAGCGGTGCTCGCGCGACCAGAGGCAGAGCGACTCGGCGTCGCCCATCTTGTTGTGGGCGCTGCTGCCGTGGCCGCACACGACGACGCCGTGGTGGTCTTCGAGGATCTCGTCCCACGATTCGTCGCCGGAGGCGGGGTTGATGAAGACGGGGACGGCGCCGGCGGCGGTGATGGCGCCTTTGTAGCCGGCCGCCCAGAGGCCGATGCCTCTGCCGCCGGGTCGCACTTCCGAGCCGTAGATGGCGATGCGCAGATTGGGATTGTGGGGGAACATGCAGGACTCCTTTCCTGAATCAATGATGCAAGAGCCGACCTTGGCTGCACCGAGGCCTCAGCTGAAGGGGAGAATCCTAGCGACCAACCCGCCGCGAGAGCAACGAAAAAAGCAGGTGTCGGCGCAAGTCGTTTGCTGCGATATGGATGGAATCGTCAATTTGCGACAATGCGGAGGGGAAATATACTTGAATGAATTCGGCGCGACAACGATGATTCTCGTTTTTGCCCCGGCGGGGCAACGGAATGTAGCCACGGGTGAAGCGCAGCGCAACCCGTGGAATAAGTCTCGCGCGGGAATTCGCCCCGGCAGGGGCGAAGGAAGCTCCGTCGCCCCTGCCGGGGCAAGAACATGCGAGATTCGCTGCGAATTGGGGGGAATCACGCATCCTGCCGCGCGTTCAATGGAATGGACGAGACGCGATTCCGAAACGACTCTCCGAATTCATTCAAGCCACCGCACCGTCTTTCACTTGACAGTCGCCGCGACGACCTCGATATTCATGCAACCAACGCGACCCTGCCCGTGCCTGCGGTCTGGCCTCGTGAAACCAAGCAGCTCGAAGCCCAGGCGAAACAACTGGTGGAACTATTCCGCCGCGACAGCAAGGAAGTTCGCGAATTTTTGAAATGACCCTGCCCCTGTTCGGGAGACGACTTCGATGACTCGGAAACTCGCTCTCGCAGTGATGGTCTCTTTCCTCGGCCTTTCGTCTTTGTGCGCCGGCGAGCACAAGCTCGACCCGGCGAGGCTGCCGCCTGCGACGAAAGGAGCTGTGGATTTCGTGCGCGACGTGCAGCCGATCCTGCTGCGGTCGTGCATCCAGTGCCACTCGAATCCGGAGCTTTCGCCGAGGACCAACTTCCGCCGCAACAGAGGGGGCTTTAGCCTGTCGAGCCGCGTCGAAGCGATGAAGGGGGGCTACGAGATCGGGACCGTGATCGTGCCGGGCACCAGCGCGAAAAGCCCGCTGATTCACCTGGTGGCCGGCTTCCCCATCGGCGAGGTCCGCGCGATGCCGTATCACGAGGCGACACGCCTCAGCCGCGAAGAGGTTGGCACGCTGCGCGCTTGGATCGACCAGGGCGCCGCCTGGCCGAAAGACGTCGTGCTGTCGCCGCTGAAA
>JAYSSW010000559.1:0-7986 GCA_043720335.1 Planctomycetia bacterium | reverse complement strand
CCAGGGCAGCAGCCCTGGGCTTTCGTCGCGTTTTTTATCTCGCAAGCGACGCTGCTCACCCCCCCGCGGCAACTTGTTCGCGGCCGGTGATCTTCACGAACATGTCCTCCAGCGTCAGCCGCTCGGTGTGGATCTCCAGCACGCGCCAATCATTCTGCACGGCGAAAGCGCACAGGCGCGGCGCCAGGTCGGCCAGGTCGGACGACGTGATGCGCAGGCGGACTTTGCCATCCACACGGTCGACCGTGGTGTCGATGTCGTCGACGCCGGCGAGGCTGCGGAACGACTGCGGGTCGCCCGCGCCTTCCAGCGTGGCGAGCAGGCGGGCGTCCTCGGCCGCCTTCGCCTTCAGCTCGTCGAGCGAGCTGGAGACGGCGACCTTCCCCTTGGTGATGATGATGACGCTGTCGCAGGCGGCTTCGACTTCGCTGAGGATGTGCGTCGACAGCAGGATGGTGTGCTCGCTGCCCAGCTCGCGGATCAGGTCGCGCGTCGAGCGGATCTGCGTCGGGTCGAGGCCGGCCGTCGGCTCGTCGAGGATCAGCACCGGCGGCGACGCCAGCAGCGCGTCGGCCAGGCCGACGCGCTGGCGGTAGCCCTTGGAGAGCGTGCCGATGATCTGGCGGTGGACGCTGCTGAGCCAGCAGCGATTGAGCACATAGTCGATGCGCTTGCGGCGTTCGCTGCCGTAGATGCCCTTGATGCCGGCGCGGAAGTGGAGGTACTCGTTGACGCGCATCTCGGTGTAGAGAGGGCAGCTTTCGGGCATGTAGCCGATCTTGCGGCGGACACCGACGGAGTCCCAGAAGACGTCGAGTCCGTCGATGGTGGCCTTGCCGGAGGTGGCGGTGAGGTAGCCGGCGAGGATGCGCATGGTGGTCGACTTGCCGGCGCCGTTGGGTCCGAGGAAGCCGACGACCTTGCCGGCGGGCACGTCGAACGACACGTCCTGCACGGCGGCGTAGTCGCCGTAGTATTTCGTCAGGTGGCTCACGTGGATCATGGAAGCTCCGCAGCGAAACACAGCCAGTTCAACAGGAAGCCAAATGGCAGGCGAACGGCCTGCGTAAGCTGGCTGGTGGAACCATGCAATCACCGCCCATCAACGCGGGCGCTAAACGGGGAGACAACGCAGGTCAGCTGCATGGCCGACAAGTAGGATAACTAGACAGCCCGCGAGGGCTTGGCAAGACCGGCGTCTGCTTTGCCGATCCGCTTCCCGCTTCGGAGCCTTTCGTGGACACGCCGCCCGCCTTGCTGATCGAACGGCTCCATTTCCAGTATCCCGACGGCAAAACCGCCCTGCACGAATTGTCGCTGCGCGTCGAGCAGGGCGAATCGCTCGGCCTGGTCGGGCCGAACGGCGCGGGCAAGACGACGCTGTTCCTCTGCCTCACCGGCGTGCTCGCGTCGAAGCCGGGGCAGGTGCGCGTCGTCGGCCTCGACCCGGCGGTCCCGGCCCAGCGACGGCGGCTTCCCGCCAAGGTCGGCGTCGTCTTCCAGAACAGCGACGACCAGCTCTTCAGCAGCACTGTCGGCGACGACGTGGCGTTCGGCCCGCTCAATTTGGGACTGGCGCCCGACGAGGTGCGACATCGTGTCACCGAGTCGCTGGGCCGCGTCGGGCTGGCCGGCTTCGAGCCGCGCGTGCCGTTTCATCTGTCGGGAGGCGAGAAGCGCCGCGCCGCGATCGCTGGAGTGCTGGCGATGCGGCCGGAACTGCTGCTGCTCGACGAGCCGTCGATCTTCCTCGACCCGCGCGGGCGGCGCGAGCTGATCGCGCTGCTGAAGGGGCTGGGGGGAACGCAGATCATCGCGTCGCACGACCTCGACCTGATCCTCGACACCTGCCAGCGCGTGGCCGTGCTGAGCCAGGGGCGGCTGTGCGCCGACGGGCCTGCGCGTGACATCCTCGCCGACGCGGCGCTGATGGACGCGCACGGGCTGGAAGTGCCGTACCGGCTGCGTGCTTCCATGTGAATCGACGAATCAAGCCCGCTGCCGTCTGAGGCGGCGGGGTCACGCCTTCGCATGGCGCTGACCCCGCCGCCTACCGGCAGCGGGCTTGATAAACACAGAGGGATCGCCGATCACTTCACGACGACGCGGCGCGCCCAGTCGGCGGCGACGAAGGCGCGGCCGGTGGAGGCGCCGACCCACCAGGTGCCGTCGCTACGGAAGCCGATCAGGTCCTTGCGGCGGTCGCCGGTGAAGTCGGCGGCGAGGAGCGTCGCCAGGCCGTCGGGGGCGGCGAGCCACTGGCTGGTGGCGAAGCGGCCGCCGCTGGAGGCGCCGACCCACCAGGTGCCGCCGTTGGTCAGGCCTGCCACGTCGGCGACGCCGTCGCCGTTGAAGTCGCCGACGCGGACGCTGGCCCAGTTGGAGGCGTCGATCCACTGCGACCACTGCGAGGTGGCGAGGCGGGTGGACTGCGACAGCCCGACCCACCAGCCGCCGTCGTTGTTGAAGCCCGACACGTCGGTCCTGCCGTCGCCGTTGAAGTCGCCGACCTGGACGCTGGCCCAGCGGCTGGCGGCGATCCACTGCGACCACTGCGAGGTTGCGAAGCTGCCGCCTTGCGACTGGGCGATCCACCAGCCGCCGTCGTTGTTGAAGCCGGCCACGTCGGACCAGCCGTCGCCGTTGAAGTCGCCGACGAAGACGCTGTTCCAGCGGCTGGCGCCGATCCACTGCGACCACTGCCCGGTGGCGAACGAAGAGCCGGTGGAGAGGCCGACCCACCAGCCGCCGTCGTTGTTGAAGCCGACGATGTCGGCCTTGCGGTCGCCGTTGAAGTCGCCGACCATGACCTTGTTCCACGACGCCGAGCCGATCCACTGGGTCCACTGCGCGGTGGCGAACGAGCTGCCGGTCGAACGTGCGACCCACCAGCTGCCGTCGCGGTTGAAGGCGATCAGGTCGGCCCTGCGGTCGCCGTTCACGTCGCCGACCATGATCGACTTCCACGAGCTGACCGAAACCCACTGCGACCACTGCGAGGAGACGAACGAGGCGCCGTTGGAGAGGTTGACCCACCAGCTGCCGTTGGTGTTGAAGGTGGCGATGTCGCTCCTGCCGTCGCCGTTGAAGTCGCCAACCAGTTGATGGAGGACCGTTTCGGCGTTGACGGTGACGCGGAAGGTGGTGGACGACGAGGCGCTGCCGTCGAAGGCGACGACGCGCACGTCGAAGCCGCCGGAGTAGCCGGCGGCGGGGTTGATCGTCAGCTGGCCGCCCACGACCGACAGCGTCGCGGGAACGCTGGCGAACGTCCCCACGAGAGCGGCGGCGTAGGCGACCGGGTCGCTCTCGGCGTCGACGGCGCTGAGGGCGATCGTCGCGCTTTGGCCCATCGAAAGCGGCAGGCTGGCGAGCGTGCTGAGGCTCGGCGTGGTGTTCGGTACGACGCTGACGGTGAACGATTTCTTCACGGTTTGTTGGCCATCGCTGACGGAGACATCGACGACAAACGTGCCAGTCGTTCCGGCGGTCGAGGTGATGGTGAGGCGGTTGCCGCTGATGCTGACGCTGCCGGGAGTGGCGCCGGCGGGCAGGGCGTTGTACAGAAGCGCGGGGTTGTCGTAGTAGGCGGTTGAAAGGGTGCCGACGAGGCTGGCGGGCTGCTGGGTCGCGGTCAGGGTGCTGTTCCAACGGCGCAGCTCGCCGTTGGGCAGGATCAGGAACCAGGCCCCGCCGGCGCCAGCGATCCACTTCTCGTTGGCGCCCATGAGGTTGACGTAGTACGACCCGGCGTAGAAGAGGCCGTACTGCTGGTCGAGCGTGTAGGCCAGGCCGGCGCTGCCGCTGACGACGCGGGCGGTGTAGGTGAGGGCGTCGCCGTTGAGGTCGGCGCCTTGCAGCATGACGACGCGGCTGCGTCCCGGGGCCATCGTCTGCGTGGCGATGGCGCCGAGCGTCGGCGCGGCGTTGGCCCCGCCGATGGCGGCCAAGGCGGCGCTGAGGTTGAGCCGGCGGAACGCCATGCCGGTGTTCTGCACGTTGTCGTTCTCGTCGTCGCCATCGACGATGCGGACGCCGGTGTTCCGCATCAAGCTGATGATGTAGTCCTGCGTGGCACGCGTTGAAAGTCCGCGTGCGTCGAGGGCCTGGTGGATGAGGATGGCGGCGCCGGCGACGACGGGGGAGGCCATCGACGTGCCGGCCATCGCCTGGTAGCCGCCGCTTAAGTAGGTGCTGGTGATGATGGCGCCAGGGGCGAAGAGGTCGAGGGCGGCGCCGCGCTGCGAGAAGCTAGCGATGCGGTCGGCGGCGGTGGTGTTGTCGCGGGCGCCGCTGGCCCAGGTGACGGAGCCGAAGTTGCCCGACCAGACCGCTCCGACGGAGACGACGAGGCTGTCAATGGCGGGGAAGGTGAGTCCCTGCTGGCTGCTGTAGGTGTAGAAGTCGTTGCCGGCGGCCGTGGTGATGAAGACGCCTTTGCTCTTGAGGGAGGCGAAGTTGGCGTCGAGGAAGGTGTAGGGGTTGGTGGTGTAGTTGCCCGCGCCGAGCGACATGTTGACAGCGACGATGTTGTACTTGGCCTGGTTGGCGACGACCCAGCGGAGGGCGTCGTCGACCGCGCCGAAGGTGCCGGAGCCGTTCTTGTCGAGCACCTTGAGGGCGATGAAGCGGACGTTGGGGGCGATGCCGGTGTAGGCGGCGCCGGCCCCGCCGATGATGCCGGCGACGTGGGTGCCGTGGCCGTTGTCGTCGAGGGGGTTGGAGTCGCCGTTGGCGTAGTCGTAGCCGGCGACGACGCGGTAGCCCGCTCCGAAGCCGCCGCCGAGGTCGGGATGACGGTAGTCGATGCCGGTGTCGAGGATGGCGACGGTGTAGCCCTGGCCGCGGTAGGCGTAGCTGTTGAATGTCTTGTCCAGGCCGATGAGCGGGCCGAAGCTGGGGTTGGCCGCCAGCGCGCCGGTCGTCGGGTACGACGAGAACTGCGACGAGATCGGCAGCTGGGCGGGGGTCAGGTCGTTGACGGTGTAGCGCGTCTGTCGCCAGGCCGTGTAGCTGACCGACGGCTGGATGCGGTCTTCAAGGGTTTCGAGGTCCAAGCGGGCCGAGCGGGAGAGGGGGATTCGGCGAGCCGGAGACTGCTTGGCGCGGAAGAGGGTGCGCAGCCAGACGGGGAGCAGCTTCATGAGGTGTGGTCCTTCGGCAACCTGGCGACCAGCGGAGCGAGCTGGGGAGAACGCTTCGCAGGCCCATGGTTTTGCGTCCCCACGACGCCGTGGGTTTGCCTTTGGCGAAAATCGCCGATGTGGCGATTCCGCAGGAAACGTAGCTCAGGCCGACCTTGCGGGCAAAAGGGAAAACGCCGTGCGGCGCGACGGTGCGGGTCGGGAAAGCCCCGATGCGTGAACCAACCGCCGTTCGCTCAGCCAAGCGAGAGGCCGGGCCTCAGCTTCCGATTCCTGGTGTCGATCCTGACGATGAAAGCCAAGTCCCAAACACGAGATGCGACAATCCTTGTCGAGGGGAGAGGACGAGACATGCGGGCCTTGCACGGGCCTGCCGAAGCAAGCCCTCCGTGGCCGAGGTTTGGAATCCAGCCGACAGGCGCGGCACAACCCGCACAACCGCGCGATCCGCTATGCCCGGAGCAATCCGCACAACCGGCATCTTGCTCACGCCGCTATCGTATGTCGCGCTCGATGCGTCGTTCACTTCACAAGGGTGAAATTAATTTCTGAAAGCGGGTCATCGCCGCGAGAGTTTGCCGGTCAGCGAATCTGCGGAAGATGAATGCGACGCATTCCTGCATGCTTTTTTTCGCGTGACCTGCAACGCAATCATGGTATCCTGAACGCAACTACCCGCCTGCACTCCTCCTCGCCGAGATCGATCCCATGTTGCGAACGCTCACCCTTCTCGCGGTTTTCCTGCTGGCGCGGCCCGCGCTCGCTCAAGACAAGTGGATCAGCTCCGCCAAGAGCGGCCCCTGGTCCAGCCCCGCGACGTGGGTCGGCGGCAAGCTGCCGGCGCAGGGCGATCGCGTGCTGGTTCGCAGCGGGCATCGCGTCGTCTACGATGTCGATTCCGACAAGGCCCTTCGCGCCGTCCACGTCTCCGGCACGCTGACATTCGCGCGCGACCGCGACACCCGCCTCGACGTCGGCCTGCTCCGCATCGAAGCGGGCGACAACCCCAGCGAGGACGGCTTCGACTGCGACGGCCACGTCATGGACGCCGACGATGGCGCCATCCGCCCCGCCCTCGAAGTCGGCACGCCGACGGAACCGATCCCGGCCAAGTTCATGGCGCGCATCCGCCTGACGTACTTCGCGGGTGCCAACAAGGAATCGCTACCCGCCCTCGTCTGCTGCGGAGGCCGCATGGACCTGCACGGCAGCCCCATGAGCCGCACCTGGCTCAAGCTCGGCCTCGACGCCAAGAAGGGACAACGCGACGTGGTGCTGACCGAGGAGCCGAAGGGCTGGAAGGTCGGCGACCGCGTCATCGTCACCGCGACCAAAAGCGAGCGGGGCACTGACGGCACGCGCCGGCCCAGCAAGGACGACGTGAAGGTCGAAACCGAGGAGCGCCTCATCGAAGCCATCGACGGCGCCAAGGTCACGCTCGACAAGCCGCTCGCGTTCGGCCACCTCGGTTCGGGCGAGTTTCGCGGAGCGGTGGCGAACCTCAGCCGCAACGTCGTCGTCGAGTCGGCCGACCCCGCCGGGCAGCGCGGGCACACCATGTATCATCGCGGGTCCGCCGGCTCGCTTTCCTACGCCGAGTTCCGCCATCTCGGCAAGGAGAACGTCCTCGGCCGCTACAGCATCCACTTCCACCTCGCCGGCAGCACGATGCGCGGCAGCTACCTCCTCGGCCTCTCCGTCTGGGACTCCCACAACCGCTGGGTCACGATCCACGGCACCAACTATCTGCTGGTCCGCGACTGCGTCGGCTACCAGTCGGTCGGCCACGGCTTCTTCTTCGAGGACGGCACCGAGGTCCACAACGTCCTCGACCGCAACCTCGCCGTCCAGGCCTTCAAGGGCAAACGCCTCTCCAAGCAAATCCTCCCCTTCGACGCCAACGACGGCGCCGGCTTCTGGTGGTCCAACTCGCTCAACACCTTCACCAACAACGTCAGCTGCGAGAACGACCGCTACGGCTTCCGCTTCGAAGCGACCCAGTCGAGCGCCATGAAGATGACGATCCCCGTCCTCCAGGCCGACGGCCGCAAACGCCCCGTCGACATCCGCACGCTCCCCTTCGTCCGCTTCGAGAACAACGAGGCCCACTGCGACGGCCGCTACGGCTTCAACCTCGGCGAAGGCGTCGAGCGCGTCGGGCCGGACGCCAACCACCCGTTCATCATCCGCAACATGAAGATCTGGGAGGTCCACTACGCCTTCCGCGTGCAGTCCCCCTGCGTCCTTGTCGAAGACATGTCGATCCACGGCGCCGACTACGGCGTCTACCATCCCAACTACGACCGGCACGTCTACCGGAACATGACGATCTCCGCGACCAACACCGAGCCTTTCAACCGGGGCCACGACGACGACAGCGTGCAGCACGGCTCGCTGACCGTCGACGGCCTGACGCTGGCGGCGATGAGTCCCAGCGGCGCCCCGCTCATCCAGATCACCGACGACAACCCGACGGGCCGCGCCGAGACGCACCTCCGCAACCTGAAGATCGTCGGCATGAAGCCGGGCAGCAAGCGGGCCATCATCGACAGTGGCGTGGGGACCAAGCCGACGCCGAAGACGGCGACGAGCGTGCCGATCTACCTGCACGACTGGGCCGGCCCCGGCGAGCACCTGAAGATCTCGCGCGTCGGGTCGGGGCATCTGAAGACCGACGGCCTGGTCTACGCCCCGAAGACGCCCCTCACCGGCCGCGACGTGCTGGCGGCCCCGGTGAAGGACGTGGCGTTCCCGAAGCTGCTCGACCCGATCGACACGCTGCCGCCGACGACCGTCATCACCAGCATCGTCCCGGCCGACAAGGAAGGCCTGCTGCGCGTGC
>JAYSSW010000558.1:0-1693 GCA_043720335.1 Planctomycetia bacterium | reverse complement strand
CGCGGTTCCCGCGCTCCGCTGCGCGTCGCGGCGAAACGGGCTACACCCCCGCCAGCACGATCGGCAGGAACAGCTTCGCATCCAGGCTCGCGCCGCCGACGAGGGCGCCGTCCACGTCGGGCAGTTTTAGAAGGGTGGCTGCGTTGTC
Source organism: Planctomycetia bacterium (assembly GCA_043720335.1). Lineage (GTDB taxonomy): Bacteria > Planctomycetota > Planctomycetia > Gemmatales > Gemmataceae > JAYSSW01. Next base: position 1,545 of record JAYSSW010000558.1, on the reverse strand, counting down.
GGCCTTCACGCTGCCGCCGTACTGGATGATGAGCTTCTCGGCGGCGGCGGGGCTGATCGTCTCGGCGATGCGCTGGCGGACATGGGCGTGGGCGTCCTGCGCTTGTTCCGGTGTCGCGACGACGCCGGTGCCGATCGCCCAGACCGGCTCGTAGGCGAGCACGACGTTGGCCAGGGTCTCGGCGGTGACGCCTGCGAGCGAGCCAGCCAACTGCTCGTTGAGCACTTCGTTGGTGCGGTTCGCTTTGCGCTCGTCGAGCGTTTCGCCGATGCAGAGGATGACCTGCAACCCCGCTTTCAAGGCAGCGTGTACTTTCTGGTTGATGAAGGCATCCGACTCGCCCATCACCTTGCGGCGTTCGCTGTGGCCGAGGATGACATACTGGCAGCCGGCGTCCACCAGTATGGACGGGCTGACTTCGCCGGTGAACGCTCCTTCTTCCTTCGGGTAGCAGTTCTGGGCGCCGAGCGCGATCGGCGTGCCGTTGACCACGGAGGCGACGCGCGCGAGGAAGGGAAACGGCGGGCAGACGGCGACCGTGACCCGGCTTTCGCCGGCCAGCCCCTTGACCAGCTCCAGCGCCAGCAGTTCGGCGGTGATGCTGTTCTTGTACATCTTCCAGTTGCCAGCGATGAATTTCTTCCGCATGGAGACAGACCTCAGCGAACAGAGGGATCAAATCAATCAAATCATATCAAGCCCCACCCTGTTTAGGGTGGGGGTCGAACTTGCCGGCGCTGCGACCCCCACCCTTAACAGGGTGGGGCTTGATAGAAACCAATTTTCCATCAAACTTCGACCTTGTCGGGCAACTGCCAGTCGATTTCGGGCTGGGTCCACGCTTTCAGCTGCGTGTTGGCTTGGGAGAAGTGCCGGCAGCCGAAGAAGCCGTTGTGGGCGGAGAACGGCGACGGGTGGGCGGCTTGCAGGATCAGGTGGCCGCCCCCTTCGAGAAGCGTTTTTTTCGCCTGCGCGTCCTTGCCCCACAGGACGAAGACCATCGGCGTGGCCCGTTTGACGAGCGAGTGCAACAGGGCGTCGGTGAACAGCTCCCAGCCGCGGCCGCGATGCGAGCCGGGCTTGCCGGAGCGTACGGTCATCACGGTGTTGAGCATCAGCACGCCCTGCTTGGCCCAGGGGACCAGGCAGCCATGCTTGACGGGCGCGCAGCCGACATCGTCCTGCAGCTCTTTGTAGATGTTCTTCAGCGACGGCGGCGGCTTGACGCCAGGCAGCACCGAGAAGCTGAGGCCGTGCGCCTGGCCTTTGCCGTGGTACGGGTCCTGGCCGAGCACCACGACGCGCACCTGCTCGAACGGCGTCAGCTCCAGGGCCGTGAAGACCTGCTCGTCGGGCGGGAACACGTCGCCTTGCTGCCGCTCTTCCGTGAGGAACTGCGTCAGCTCCGCGAAGTACGGCTGGTGCAGCTCGGCGCCGACGGCCCCTTCCCACGCGGCGGGCAGCTTCATGGCGTGTGCTCCTGGATTGCTCCGCCCCACGTCGGGGAACAGCATCTCACGGAAAGCCCAGGGCTGCTGCCCTGGG
>JAYSSW010000557.1:0-1697 GCA_043720335.1 Planctomycetia bacterium | reverse complement strand
TGGCCCTGGAGCGGGGCCGGGTCGGGGGGGGAAAGACCCTGCTGACGGTGTCGCAACTGCGCGAGATATTCACGCGGCTGCTGCGTCGTCCACGCCCCACGGCACGGCGGATCGCGGACGAGATCAATCGTGTGCTGCGGCGTAACGAGGAGGCGCGGATCTACCACTGGCATGCCAGGACGGGAGCCTTCCCGCCACCTCGGCAGGGGGGTGGCCAAGAGGGCGGTCCCTGAGCTATCCGTTACTGAAGAAGTAAGCGGGCTGGTGGAAATCCCCTTCGCCATGTCGCCGCATCGATCCCGGCCCGATGGTAATGCAGCGCGGCGCATTTTGCCAGAGCGTGCTTTCCTTGCGGTCGGCGGAATGCTTAGAATGACAGCGTCCCTTTCCCCGGCGTTCGCGGAGAACGCCGTGCTACCGAGGCCCCACATGGCTGCCAACTACATCGTCCGCCACGGCGTGATGCGCTTTCTCGGCGAGTTCGAGCCGCCCGAAGGCGTCACTTTCCGCCGCAGCGACCGCGTCGTCGTCCACACCGAGCGGGGCAACGAGCTGGGCGAGATCCTTTCCGAAGCGACCGAACGCGCGGTGGCGTATCTCAGCGAGCCGACCAAGGGCAAGATCGTTCGCGTGATGACCGACGACGACCTGGCCCAGTCGCACCAGGTGCAGGACCGCGAGGACCAGGCCTTCCGCCGCTGCTGCGACTTCATCCACGAGCGCTCGCTGCAGATGGACCTCATCGACGTCGAGAATCTGTTCGGCGGCGAACGGCTCGTCTTCTACTTCGTCGCCGAGAAGCGCGTCGACTTCCGCGAACTGGTCAAGGATCTGGCCCGCGAATACCGCACCCGCATCGAGATGCGCCAGGTCGGCGTGCGCGACGAGGCGAAGCTGCTCGCCGACTACGGCGACTGCGGCAAGCCGGTCTGCTGCAACACCCACATGGCGGTGATGCCCCCCGTGTCGATGCGGATGGCGAAGCTGCAGAAGTCGACGCTCGACCCGTCGAAGATTTCCGGCCGCTGCGGGCGGCTCAAGTGCTGCCTGCGCTTCGAGCAGGACGTGTACGAGGAGTTCCAGAAGGAGCTGCCCAACGTCGGCACGCGCATCCTGACCGAGAAGGGGCAGGGCAAGGTGCTGGCCCAGGAAATCCTCGCCCGCAAGCTGCTCGTCGAGTTCGAGGACGGCCGGCGCATCATGGTGGCTGCGGACGAGATTCTCACCCGGCTGGGATCCAAAGGCTCATGAGCATCTTCAACGTCGAACTGGCGCAGGTCGTCAAGAGCGACCCGCGCTACATGTACGAGGCCTACGAGTTCGTCTACCAGGCGCTCGAGTACACCCACCAGCTGCTGGGGCACTCCGGCAACGGCGACGAGTCGGGCGAGGAAGCACGCCGCCACGTCACCGGCCCGCAGCTGCTGCACGGCGCCCGGCTGCTCGCCCTCGACGAGTTCGGCATGATGGCGCGCACCGTCTTCCGACTCTGGGGCATCCAGCGCACCGACGACTTCGGCTGCATCATCTTCAACCTCATCGAAGCCAAGCTGATGAGCAAGACCGACGACGACCGCCGCGAGGACTTCAACGGCGTCTACGACCTCGACGAAGCGCTCGTGCGCGACTACCACCTCGAGATGGAAGAAGTGGAGTGAAGCGTTCCAAGCCCCACCATGAGCGAAGCGATTGGTGGG
>JAYSSW010000556.1:0-3823 GCA_043720335.1 Planctomycetia bacterium | reverse complement strand
CCAGGGAACCTGGCGCGTCGTCGGGGTCGAGGTCGGAGGCAAGCATCAAGCCAGGGAGACGAGCAAGAACCAAATCTGGGTCTTCACGCACGGCAAGCTCGTCATCGACTACGACGACGGCAGCAGCCTGGAAATGACGTACCGCCTGGAGCCGACACAGAAGCCCCGCGCCATCGACTTGTCCCCCACGGCCACACCGGAGAAGGGCTACACCTTCAAGGGAATCTACGAGCTCGATGGCGATCGGTTGAAACTCTACTACAGCCGCAACGTCGCACCCGACGCGGAACGGCCCACGCGCTTCGATCCGGAGTCCGAAGATCGTGGCATGCGGTCCTTCGTCCTCAAGCGGGCGGCGCAGCAGCCTGCCGGCAAGGAAGAACCTGGGAAATCGCCGCCGAAGCAGCAAGCCGTCACCCCCCTTCAAGGCGAGTGGGCGGTGACGACGATGGAAGGGAACGGCAAGACAGCGACGCCGGACGACCTCAAGGGGATGAAGTGGGTGGTGCAAGGGAGCGAGATCCTCTGCGTCGATCCGAACGCGACCAGCCGAGTGACGTTCAAGCTGAACGCCGGAAAATCGCCGAAGGAAATCGATGTCACACCCCTGGATGGCAACTTGAAGGGAAAGACGCTGGCGGGGATCTACGCGCTGGACGGGCGGAAGCTGTCCCTTTGCTTCGGGGAGAAGGTCCGCCCCACCGAGTTCACCGCGGCGCGAGGCGACGAACGCACCCTGATGACGCTGGAGCAGCAAGCCTTCACCGCGTGGGGCAAGGAGATCGGCGGCCTGCAAGCCGGCCTGGGCTTCGCCGGCCCGAAGCAGGTCTACCACCACGGCGAGACGGTCAAGGTCGTCGTCCGCGTCCGCAACGTCGGCAAGGTGGACGTGAAGTTCCCGTGCTTCCACCCGTACTTCACTGAGATCCCGCCAACCATCCTCGATGGCGACGGCAAGCCGTTCGTCGTCGAGAAGGTGAGGACGTTCGGCCTGCCCGTGCCGGACGAATTGACGCTGGCCCCCGGCAAGGAAATCCAGCTCGCCGAACGGGAGTTCCGCTTGGATCCCGCCCCGGAGAAGGGGGCGGCTGAACGGAATCCTCCCGGAATCCTCAAGGGATCGGGCACGTTCCAGCTCCACTACGAGCAGCTGGGGCGCGATGCCGGCAGCGTCCTTGGCAAGCTCGCCACCGGGAAGCTGGAGTTCGAGGTGCAGCCCGCAGCGCCCAGGAAGCAATGACGCGCGGCATTGTCAGGAAGAGGAATCACACGCCAAGCCCCAGGATGAGCGAAGCGATTCCTGGGGGTGAGTCAGCGCTCGCTGCCGACCCCCACCAATCGCGTTGCTCATGGTGGGGCTTGGCGCGTTCATTCACCCCCTGACCCCTGACGGCTGACCCCTGCCCCCTGTTCCCTACTTCGCTACCATGTCCCTTTGCGAAAACAGAAACGCCAGGGGAGCCGAGGAGCCATGAAAGCACGACAGGCCGTCATCGTGAAGCCGTTCGAGGTCGCCGTCCGCGAGGTCGAGCTGCCCGACCCGGCGGACAACCAGATCCTGGTCGCCGCCGAGGTCAGCGCCGTCAGCCCCGGCACCGAGCTGGCCGTCTACACCGGCAGCCACCAGTGGCTGCTCGACCCCAAGATGACCGACTGGAAGTTCCCCTTCCGCTCCGGCTACAGCGCCGCCGGCACCGTCGTCGCCGTCGGCGCGAACATCACCGGCTGGGAGCCTGGCGACCGCGTCAGCTACCCGGGCAACCACGCCTCCGCCGAGCTGCTCACCCTCGGCCACGAACGAGGCAGGTTGTGGAAGCTGCCCGACAGCCTCGGCTTCGAGAAGGCCGCCCTCGCCTGCATCCTCCGCTACGGCATGGGCGCTTCCATTCGCGCCGGCCTCACGCTCGGCCGCTCCGCCGCCGTCCTCGGCCTCGGCATGATCGGCCAGGCGTCGCTCCGCTGCCTGATCGCCGCCGGCGCCAACCCCGTCGTCGGCATCGACTCCGTCAAGATGCGCCGCGACGCCGCCCTCGCAGCGGGCGCATCTCTCGCGCTGGACCCGACCGACGCCGACTTCCGCACCAAGCTCAACGACTTCGTCGGCATGCGCGGCGTCGAGATCGTCGCCGACGCCACGGGAGTTCCCGACGCCATCCCCGTGGCGATGTCGCTGGCCTGCGACGCCGGCCAGGTCGTCGTCGTCGGCAGCCCGCGCGGCAAGGCCAAGGACGTCAACTTCTACGACGACCTGCACCGCCGCTACATCGAGGTGAGCGGCGCCCACGGCAACATGCTCTTCGAGCCGGCCCACCACCGCCTCGACGGCGCCTGGACCATCGACAAGGCCCAGCGCTGGCTCCTCGCGTCGCTCGCCGGCAGCCGCCTCAGCCTCGACGGACTCGTCACCCACCGCATCGCCCCCGAACAACTCGGCGAATCCTACGAGGGGCTGCTCAAGAACAAGGAAGAGTACCTCAGCGTCGTCCTGCGCTGGAAGTAGCGGCGGCCGCCGAATCCTGGCTGCGGCTTCTTCCCCGTCGGGAATCCCCGTCTCGACGGGCACTGACTGCCTTGGGAACCACGAAAAAACAACTTCCCGAAAGGGTGGGAGAGAGAAGCGCATGAAACCCGATTCCCGATGAGGTTGGGCGAACGGCCAGCGTAAGCGGGCTGGTGGAACCATGCGGTCGCTGAAAATTCCACCAGCCCGCTTACGCAGGCCGTTCGCCGGGCGTTTTTACTTGAAGAAGATCAAACCCAGCAGCACCGCGAGCGACACGAACAGCGCGAACGACAGGATGAGGTAGTACGTCGCCCAGGTGCGGGACTCGGCGTCTTCCGCCAGGGCGGCGTCGGTCCAGCTCACGCCGCTTTGCTCCTTCACGAGTTTCTGGAAGACCCCCGCGACGAAGGCCTGGCTTCCCCTGCCGCCGGTCGCCGCCATGTAGCAGCCGGAGTAGCGGAAGAGCGGTTCGCCTTCCGGTGCGATCGCGTGGTGGACGATCAATTCGAGCGAAGCGGCTCGTTCGTTCATCTCGTCGAGCAGCAGGACGAGGCGGGCATTGCCGGGGAAGAGCGTCGACGGGTCTTCGCCCTGCGGCGATTCGCCCTGGAAGATGCGATAGACGCTGTCCTGGAGGTAGGTCGTGCAGACCCAGTCGAGGGAGGCGCGGACGTGTTCGAGGACTTCGTCGCGGGGAAGGCGGGTGGACATGGGGAAGCCGCTGCCGCGCCGGTTGCCCAGTTCCTTGGGGGGCTGCCGCTGCATGAACTCCGGGAAGCCGGGGAGTTGTTCCATGTCCACCAGTAAACTAACGAGAGGGCAGTCGAGCTTCAGTTCCCGACGAACCGCGTTCAAATCTTCCTGGGCAGCCTGGGCAGCGAACTGGGCTTCGCCGGTCGTGTCGGTGGACGCGACGGGCACCAGCAGCAGGATGCCGTTGGCGCCGCAGAACGGCTGCCGATCGCGCACGATCAGGCGGCACAGGTGGGCCAGCCTGGCTTTGCAGCGCGCCACTTCCTTCGGGTCCGAGAGGAAGTCCGAGCCGATCGGCTTCATGATCGCGGCGCGTCGCAGGGCGCGTTTGCGGCTCGGGGTGAGCTCCTGGCCCCCCATCGAGGAACGCAGCAGTTCGATGACCGCCTGCTCCTTGCCACCGGGGCGCAAGGTCTGGTCCAGTCCCTGCTCGCCTTCTTCGTCCTGGGTTCCGTAGCGTTCGGATTCTCCCTCCAGCGTCAGGATCTCGGCCAGCTTGGCCAGCACCGAAGCGCCGCGACACGTCACATAGACCGCGTCGTTGCTGGCGAACACATGCACCGGGGC
>JAYSSW010000555.1:0-3826 GCA_043720335.1 Planctomycetia bacterium | reverse complement strand
GGCATGCCGAGGACGCCGATCGTCAGGGCGAACAGCCAACGGGAACCATGCAGTCGAATCGTGCGCGTCATGGGCGGGAATCCTCTCAGCCTCGTCCGTGAGGTCGATGCTTGCCAGGGAAGCGCAAGCGGCGAGGAGGGGATACCACAACAATGATTAACAGGAAAGGGGAGTCTTGTTGCCGAAAGTGAACAGCGGGGAAGGGAGGGGAGACGGGGCAGTTGGCGAAAACCGCGAATTAAACGTCGATTCTTCGCAATTCTTCAGATGCCAGCCTCGCGGCGCGGAAATTGCTTTCTTTTTCCGTCACCCCGCGAAGTCCCTCCTTCCCCACCCGTGATCGAACATGGCGAAACCTCTCAGCGAGTGGCGTAAAGACCAGGTTCCTCAGGAGCTGACGGAGCTGAAGAAGCACGTCGACCAGCTGCCTTTGAACCTGCGTGAAAACCTCAACCCCCTCTGCGAACGGCTGGGGCATTACACCCGTCTGCAGACGAGGCTGGTGAAGATCGCCCAGGAAGCGGTCGACCAGCTGCAGTTGGACGTGAAGTACCTGCTGTTCGACCTGGAAGCGACACGCCGCGAACGCGACGAATTGCTGCGCGAACTCGAAGGCGACGGCGACACCGGCCCCTCTCCCCAAGAGTGAGGACGAGGGGGACGTTGCCAATCCCCGTTCGAGGCAACGTCCACCAACAAATCAACGCGCGGCTTCGCGCCAGCGGTCGCGCACCTGCTGCGGGCTGGCGGCCCCGGTCGTGCCGATCTGCTGAATCGTGATTGAAGCGACCAGGCAGCCGAACGCCGCCGCATCGACCAGCGACGCACCTGCTCCCAAAGCGCAAGCGAGGGCCGCGTTCGTGCTGTCGCCCGCGCCGACCGTGTCGATGGGGCCGTTCACGCGGAAGCCCGGCACGGTTGTCACTTCGTCTGCCTGCGGATCGGCAACCAGCATCCCCTTGTCTCCGACCGTGCAGAAGACGGTGCGGCCGTTCTGCTCCGCCAGCTTCCGCAACATCGCTTCATTGACATGACCGACTGGAAGCTGCAAAGCCAGGCAGCACTCGCGTTCGTTCGGCTTCACCATCATGCCGCGAAACAAGCCGATGCGCTCGCGGCTGTCAGCGAGCACCAACCGCCGCGGGTGCGACTCGGCGACCGCCGTCAGCCGCTGCCGCACGGCCGCAGTCACGACGCCGCAGTCGGCTTCGCTCACCTGGTCCAGCACCAGCAGCACGTCGAGCGTGGGCCAGATCGCTTCGAGATGATCGACGATGCGCCGCTCAGTGTCTTCGGGAAGAGGCAGCCGATTCTTGATGTCGAGCCGATTCAGCTCGCGCGCCGGCTTGCCCGGCTCGCACAGCATCGGCTTCGTGTAGGTCGGCGTGCGCCGTTCCGACGCCGAGAACACGCCGTGCTGTCGAACGGCAGGCATCAGGTGAAGCGCTTGTCGCAGCTCATAGCCTTCGCCGTCGTCGCCGATCATCGCGATCGGGTGGATCTCGCCGACGCCGAGGGCCGCCAGGTTGTTGATGACGGTGCCGGCCGCGCCGGGAACGGAGCGGACGCGCGTGACCTGGTAGGCGTCGAGGCCGGTCTCCAGCGACGGCTCGGTGAGGCTCGCGTCGAGGTCGAGGTAGCGGTCGAGGAACAGGTCGCCCAGCACGCCGACGCGCAGATTCGGGATCGCGGCCAGGATGCGTTCGAGGACGGCGTCGGTCAGCATGGTTCCAGGCCCAGCTCGGTCCAAACGGCGGGGAGCGGAGCCGTCACCGTGATCGGCTCATAGCGGATCGGGTGCAGGAACGTGAGGCTGCGCGCGTGCAGCGCGATGACGCGGTCGCGCGGCAGCTCGGCGTCCGGCCCGAACGCCCGCCGCGCCCCGTACAGCGCATCGCCCACCAGCGGCCAGCCGCGCGACGCCGCTTGCAAACGAATCTGGTGCATGCGGCCGGTCAACGGCTCGAACTCGACGAGCGTGCCATTCGCGAACGGCTTCAGCACGCGATAGTGCATCTCGGCTCGCTTCGCGCCGTCGGTCGTGGCCGTCGCGATGACCGCGCGCGATTCGTCCTGGATCTTGAGCAGCCAATCTTCCCACACGCCCTCGCCGGGCCGCACGTCGCCTTCGACCGCGCCCCAGTAGATCTTCTTCACCTGGCGCTGCTGGAATTGCTCGGCAAGCCGCTGGGCAGCCTTCGAGTTTCGGGCGAACAACACGACGCCGGAAACGGGACGGTCGAGCCGGTGCGGGATGCCGAGATAGACGTTGCCCGGCTTGTCGTGCTTCGCCTTGATGTGCGCCTTCACCCACGCTTCCAGGCTCGGCACACCAGTGGCGCCTTGCGTCAGCAGCGGCGCCGGCTTCGCCACCGCGAGGCAGTGGTTGTCCTCGAACAGGATGTGCAACGGCTGGTCCATGATCCTCATCGTATGGCCTGGCGCCCGTTTAGCCGCGACGCGCAGCGGAGAGCGAGAACCACGCGACGATTCGTTCGTCTTGCAAGCGACACGTCCGCGCTCCGCTTCGCGTCGCGGCTAAACGGGCGTATCAACCCGCCAGCTTCATCTTCAGCTTCAGCCGCTCCTTGCCGCGCAGCACGTTGACGACGACCTCGGCGCCGGGGCGGAAGTTCAGGCGGACGTGGGCCTCGAACTGGCGCGCGTTCATCGCGGTCGGCTGCCCCTCGAAGCCGAGGATCACGTCGTTGACCTGCACGCCCGCCTGCCGTGCGAACCGCGCGAGGAAGATGCCCTGGCGAAAAGCGAGGACGCCGGGCTTCAAGCCGAGTTCGCTGCGTTCGTCGTCGCTGAGGTCGTCGCCCGACACGCCCGGTTCGGGCAGGATGCTTTTCAGCGACCAGCGCCACGAAACGTCGGTCTTGTGCCAGCCGTTCGACAGCGCCGCTTTGCCGTCCATCGCCTGCTTGTCGCGCATCCAGGCGAGGCGGACTTCGTTGTCACCGATGGTTCGATGCAGCGCGTCCTGCACGTCGGCACGCGAGAAGACACGCAGGCCGCGTACTTCGTGCAGCAGGTCGCCGATTCGCAGGCCGACCTTTTGCGCCACCGAATTGGCCTCAACACGAACGACGAGGTTGGGCTGGTCGAGATCGAGCGCGAAGCCGAGCGATTCGGGCCAGGGATGGACATGCACATCTTCAGGCTTCCACAGCCCGGCTTTCTGTTTGGCGTCGCGGCGGAACTCGTGGATGTGGTGGCAGTGGATGCAGCCCTTGGCGCCCAGCTTCTCGGCGGCGGGATATTCCTCCGGCCGATCGGGCTTGCCCATCGGCGCGATGAACACGGGCCGCTTCTCCGCGAAGCGAGCGAGCGCCGCTTCCATGCTCGCGTTCAGCCCCTTCAGCGAGTGGTACGCCCCGGCGTCGTTGGCGTCGCGCCCGCCAAATCGCCCCAAGATTTCGCCGTCGGCGGTCAGGAAGAAGGCGAACCACGTCAAGTCGTGGTCGAACGTGAACGTGCGAAGATCGAGCCCGCGCGTGTTGGTCAGCCGAAGCCGAACAAAGCGAGCAGCGTTTTCGCGGATCAGTGGATGGAGACGGACCACCTGGTCGTCGAAGCCCTTCTCGTCGGGTCAGTGCCCGCAGACGAGGACCGCGAAGATCGGCCGGTTCTCCTTGCGGGCCTGTCGCTGGGCGGCTTCCAGGTCATGCAGCCAGCGTCCCATCTCCTCCTCCGTCAGCGGAGGCGGAAAAGCGGACGCGAAGCCGATTCCCAGAGCTGCGGCGATCAGGGCGACTGCGATCTTCATGACAACTCCGAAGAGAAACGAATCAGCAATGGCGAGCCGTGCCCCGTAAGGGGC
>JAYSSW010000554.1:0-1705 GCA_043720335.1 Planctomycetia bacterium | reverse complement strand
GGGATTGCCCCGCTCCATGTCCATCGAGAAGGTTTTGACGAGCACGGTGCCATCGGGGAACTTCCACCCCGGCGGCGCACCGGCCGACGCGGGATACGAGATGGCGTCGATCTCGATTTGGCCGTCGCCCGGCAGGCCGAGGAAGCGGTCCTTGTGCGCGTGGTCGCCCCAGAGTTGGGCGTTGACCGAGTACGGGATCAGGCCCGGCGCAAGCTTGTGGTCCTTGGTCGAGGCGAAGACGCCGGTCTCGCTGAGTTTGCGCGGGAACTTGGCCGACTCGTCCTTCTTGTCGCTCTTGGCGAGCTGATGAATGCCGCCGCCGGTGAAATCGACGAAGTAGACCTCGCCAGCGGCATCTTCGCCGAAGCTGACGATGCGGTAGGTGGTGCGGGCGAGTTCGCGATGATTCCGCACCGCGTTGGGGCCGAGCCAATCTTTCTGTCCCGGTTCGAGCGCCCAAACCCGGCCCGTGTCGAAGTCGCCGTAGACGTACTGGCCTTCGAGTTCCGCCAGCCGTTTGCCACGGTAGACGAAGCCGCCCGTGATGGAGCGGAAGTCGCTGTGCGAGTGTTCGACGACCGGCTTGAGGATCGGCGTCGGGCCGACCTTGCGTTCCGGACGGAAGTCGTATTTTCCTTCCTTGACCGACCAGCCGTAGTTGCCGCCTTTCTCGATCTTGTAGACCATCTCCCAAAGATCCTGGCCGACTTCGCCGCCCCAGAGGTCGCCGGTCTTGCGGTCGAAACTGTAACGCCAAAGCTGCCGCAGGCCGTATGCGTAGATTTCGGGGATCGCTCCCTTGGTGCTGACGAATGGATTGTCCTTCGGGACGGTGTACGGCTTGCCTTCGGGGGTGTTGTCGACATCGATGCGGAGCAGCTTCGAGTGGATGCTGGAGAGGTCCTGGCCGATGTTGAGTTCGTCGGCGATGCCGGAGCCGTCGCCGGTGACGATGTAGAGGCAGCCGTCGGCGCCGAACTTCAGGCAGCCGCCGTTGTGCCCGCCGTTGCGCCATTCGAAGATGATCTTCTCCGAGGCCGGATCAGCGACGGGCGGCTCCCCCTTCACCGTGAAGCGCGACACACGCGACCCCTTCGGCTGCCCTTCCCCCTTGTCGGGATGCGGAATCCACATCGCGTACAGGTAGCCGTTCTCGTTGAACTTCGGATGGACCGTGAAGGCGTACAGGGTCGGCTTGACCGCCTCCCCCTTCGCGTCCTTCGCCATCAGTTCCAGCACCAGGTCGGCCTTGTCGCTCGTCTTGTCATTGACGAACGAGAAGATCTTGCCATAGCGCTCGGCGACGTACAGGCGGTTCGTGCCCGGCCCATAGGTCAGGTCGAGCGGCTCGTTGAACTTCAGCTTCGGGAACGCCGGCTCGGTTCGGTACGGCGCGGGCGGCTCCGGCGAGCCGATCACCTTCGACGTGGTCCACGGCGTCCGCTTCTCGATGCCCGACACTTTCCTCACCGGCAGTGATTTTTCGCCGGCGCTTGACGACCAGATCATCGCGACGACGCCAAGGCAGGCAACCAACCCGATCAACACACGCATGGCATGCATCCTGTTCAAGACATGAGGGAGAGACGATTCGCCGCGATTGTACCGTTGCACGACGAGCAACGCAGCAATTTTCTTTCCCCTGAGCCCGAAGCCACCAGCGCCCACCAGCGCCACCAGCGCCCACCAGCGCCACCAGCGCCCA
>JAYSSW010000553.1:0-3835 GCA_043720335.1 Planctomycetia bacterium | reverse complement strand
GTCGTCTGCGCGGCGTCGTAGCTCGCGCGGACCGGACGGGCGTTGCGGTAGATCGTGCGCGTCTTCGGAGTGAGCAGCGACGTGATCCACTTCAGGGGCTTGGCGAAAGGGTTCATCAGCTGGCCCCCGGAGGGACGAGCTTGGTGAACCGGAGGCCGCGCGCGGGAGTCGCCGAACCGCCCTGGGCGCCGAGGAACTTGGCCGCCGCGATCAGGTCGGGAATCGTCTGCTCTTTGACCTTCAGGCCGTCGGTTTCCATCTCGGCCGGATTGACCGCGACGGTGCCGAGCTGCTCGATGATCGTGTCGGCGGGAGTGTCAGCCACGCATGCACCACGGGGAGATTGCTTGACGCATGGACCTTTGATGCGTGAAGTATATCCGCGTGTGCGTGCGTCCCTGGGCGTGCTGCGTGTATTGCGTAAAATAGGTCTACTAATAGCACTTTTCGGGTGTTTTGACCTATAAGGTCAGAATCCAAAAAGTCAGCCGATCATCGACTTTGGCACGCTCACGACGCGCCCGACAGCAGCGCCGTCTTCAGCCTCGCGATCTCCGCATCCTTCTCGGCGAGCAGAGCATTGACCTTGGTGGCGACTTCCTTCGCGTGGCTCCAAGGGCCATCCGCCGGGGTGTTCGGGTCGGTGCAGGAGTCGCACTGGCACAGGCCCATTCGCTTCACGTCGTCCGCTGTCACGCTCATCGCTTTCCCTCTTGCTTGACTTGGCTGGGTTGCACTTCGACGGTGACGTTCTTGGTACCACAATTTCGGCACACTTTCCGCCGGCGAATGAAGCCGGGCCGGGGTTCGGTCTTCGTGACCCGCATATCTCGGCAGCCGCATCGCCTGCAGCCGATGCCGTCGGGTTGGCTCATCGCGCACCCGCCTTTCGCGCGCGGGCCTCGGCCTGCATCTGCTTAAACGTCTTGCCGGGCTGGGCCGGTGCCGACGCCGCGCCCGAAGACCGGAGAACGCAGCCCTGAAACGACGCGCCCACCGCGCAGCCGACGAGGCAGTCCCAGAAGTGGTTCTCGCGCCCTGGGCGGTTCTTCCATTCGTCCACCTCTCGGCCCCTGCCCATCATGCGGATGCGGTACTCGGCGGTGAGATGCTCGGCGAGCAGCCGGTGATCCTCTGCGACGCCGAACAACGAGACGCAGCCGTTGTCGCCCTTCGCCGTCGCGAGGCGGTTCGCCGTGAATGACTTCCATGCGTTGGCGTCGAACGTGACGTGTCGCACCGGGCGCTTGCCGGGGAGGGACAGCACCCAGTTCCAGCCGGTTCGCTCGCCGGGTCGAATCGCCCATTCCGCCATCGGTGTCTTGGCCGCGCCGATGAAATGCCCGTGGCTCGGCGTGACGAGCGCGCTGAAGGGCGTCTCCTTGGCGAACTGGTAAACGGTGTCGGTGGAGTCGCCCCAACTGGCGTCGATCAGGCAGCGCTCGACGCGGGCTTTGCTGCCGTCGTCCTTCCGCCACTCCCGACCGAGCAGCAGCAGCGTCAGCGCCTCGAGCGCGCCGTAGAGCTGGCCTTCCAGACCGCGACCGGGCAGCTTCTGGCTGATCGTTGGCCGTGCTTCGCGGAGGTAGTAGTACGGCCGCCCCTGGTCCGGCCAAGCGCCGTAGTCGAGGACGTGGCCGTTGAAGTTCGGCTCCCACGCCGCGACCATCCAGAAGAGCAAGTCGCCTTGCACGTCGATGAACGCCGTGATCGTCGAGGACGTGCTTGGCGCTTCGCCGCGCGGCCGCTCCTTGATCGCCTTCGCCGTGATTTGGTCCTCGGACAGCTCGACCGATTCGGCGACGCGCTCGATGAGGGGGTCGTTCTGCTGCTCGGCGTAGAAGGCCGCGTCGCCCCGGTCAATCTTCAGGTCCATCGCGTACTGGACGGCTGAAGCCTGCGTCGGGCTGTAGCATTCCGGCCAGGCGGGGACCGCTCCTTCGTCCATCTCCGCTCTGCGCTCGAGGTAGAACGCATGGGCCGCCTCGCCGTGGCCGTCGGCCGCGAACGACTTGCGGCGCATCTCGGCGTATTGGTCCCACAGGTCCATCCGGGTCGGCAGCCCGTAGAGCAGGCGCATCTTCTCGCCCTTCCACTCCGGGTGTTCCTTCCTGTCCAAGAACGTGTCAGCCAGGTCGCCGGCCCGGATGACCGTGCAGGGCATCACGACCGTGATCGGCGTGCCGGCGCCAGCCAGGCCGAGAACCGCGTTGCTGATGATGCGCGACCTGGTGGCGCACTGCGTGACCGATCGCGCGCTATCGTCCGTCTGTGGATCGTCGATCAGGACCAGTTGGGGGCGAACCTGCCGACCATCGGGCCGGCCATGCTTCAGCCCTCGAATCGACCCCGTCAGGCCCGTCACCATGAGCATCGCCGCCGACGCGAACGACCAGCCGCCCGGACGAAGCAGCGTCTTCAGTTCGGCGTCCTCAGCCCAGCCCGCCGGCTTCAGCGCGGGTAGGACGATGGACGATCCCGTCCATTCGACGTGCGTGCGCGAGTCGCGGTAGAGCTGGCCCTTGGCCCGGTTGCTGATGCCTTCGAGGGCCGCGATGGGGAAGCACGCTTCCGGGTAGTCCTCAGCGAGCAGCTCGTTGCCGTCGAGTTCCTCCTTGATCGAGCTGAGGGACATTTCAGCCAGGCCGTCCGTCGCGGCGAGCAACAGGACGAACTCGATATGGCCGTTGAGGGTCGCCCAAAGGACCGCCCCTTCACAGATGGCCGTCTTGCCGAAGCCTCTGGGCATGGCGAGGGCGAATTTGCCGCCTGTCAGGATGGCGTCTTGCAGCTTGGCGATGACCTTCTTTTGATCCGCGCAGAAGGGCCGGTAGAACCGCTGAGGGAAGTAGGTCTCCAGGAAGACGAGCAGGGACGCCGCGGCGCGGAGACGCCGGGGCAGATCCACGATGGCCGGGATCTCGCCGATGTTCCGGCCTTCCTTGGCCATCTCCCGGTTGCGGTTGGCTGCTGCGGCCTTGTGCCGCTGGTAGCTCTCAGCCTGTTCCGCCGCCGGCTTCGGCGGGTTCTTTGTGCCAGACGGCCGCCCCCGTGGTTTTCCCGTCGCCATCGCGTCTCCCGATCAGCCCACGGTCTCGCCAGTCGCCGCGTCGTCACCGATCGGGGGATCATCGCCCTTCGCCGCCAGCCTTGGACCGCACACCATGCGGTTCTTCGTGTCCTCCAAGCGGTACAGCGCCTTCACGCGCTCGCGATCTTCGGCTGACACCCGGACCAGCCAGGTCCGCAGGTTCACCCTCTCGACCTGTTCCGCCTCCTCGCGCGTCAGCGCCGGGTGCGCCGCCAGCGTGTGCGCGACGAGCGCGGCGAAATACGCGTCGGCTTTCTCCGCGTCCTCAACGATTATCGCGGGAGAATACTTCTCCCGAACTGTTGCACCGGCAGGAATTTCCATGAGATTTCCTTTCTGAAACAAACTTGAGAAGATTTTGTGACTGTTCCCTGTGGGGCAATAAACGAATTTTAAGCCCCAGGGGGAACCAAGAGGCGTTCGCGATCCCGGTTGCAGTGTACCCAAGCCGATGCAGCATCACCAATTCCGCCAACGATGTCGGTAAAGGCGACACCATTTGCGGTTGCGTCAAGGGGGTGCATAGTACGCATCACTGGCGTATGCGACGAATACACCAGCGGCGGTGTCAGTCACTCCCCCTTGGCCAACCCTTCGCCCAGACGAATTCCATGATGGGATCGATCCGCTTCCAATGGGACTCGCTCAACGCTCGCGCCTGATGGGCCTGCTCGAACTGTTCGAGCATCTCAACCCACACCTCCAACGTGAGCCGCGTGCAACGCACCTGCCCCGACGCCGCCT
>JAYSSW010000552.1:0-3836 GCA_043720335.1 Planctomycetia bacterium | reverse complement strand
GCGAACGCATCAATCTCACGTTCCGGCGGATCATCAAGGCAGGCGCTAACCACAGAGGCACAGAGGACACAGAGCAAAGACAGCAAGAGAAATGCGAGTGACTGTTCGGTTCGTCGCGGACCTTTCCTCTTTCTGCCTTTCTCTGTGTCCTCTGTGCCTCTGTGCCTCTGTGGTTAGGAATTCTTCTCTCACCCCCGCCAGCGCACCTCGCCGCCGACCAGGACCGCCGTCGCGCGGCCCTTTACTTCAACACCGTCGAACGGGGTGTTGCGGCTCTTCGACGCGAAGCGCGAGGCGTCGATGGTCCACGTCGCCGACGGGTCGAGGATCGTCACGTCGGCGATGCTGCCCGGCTTCAGCGAGCCGTGCGGCAGGCCGAGGATGCGGGCCGGGTTCACCGTCAGCTTCTCGATCAATTGCAGCCAGGTGAGGTGGCCCGGCTCGATCAGCGCCTTCACGCAGATCGGCAGCGTCGTCTCCAGCCCGATCACGCCGAACGGCGCCTGGTCCAGCTCGCGCAGCTTCTTCTCCGGCGCCAGCGGCGTGTGGTCGCTGGCGATCGCGTCGATGGTGCCGTCCTTCAGCCCGGCGATCAATGCGGCTACGTCGATGTTGGTCCGCAGCGGCGGCGTCATCTTGAAATGGCTGTCGAAGCTGCGCAGGCAGACGTCGGTCAGCGCGAGATGGTGCGGGCACACCTCGGCCGTGACGCGCACCCCCTGGTCCTTGGCCCGGCGGATCAGCTCGACGCCGACCGCCGTGGTGACGTGCAGCACGTGCAGCCTGCCGCCGGTGAGCTGGGCCAGCTCCAGGTCGCGGTGGATCATGAACTCCTCGGCGGCGGCGGGCATGCCGCGCAGGCCGAGCCGCATGCTCTCGCTCCCCTCGTGCATCACCCCGCCGCGCGTCAGCTCCAGGTCCTGGGCGTGGGTCAGCAGCGGCTTGTCGAACATGCGGCAGTATTCGAGGGCGCGGCGCATCATCTCGGCGCTGGCGACCGGGGCGTCGTCATCGCTGAACGCCACGGCGCCCCCTTCGACGAGGCCGCCGATCTCGGCGAGTTCGGAGCCTTTGCGCCCCTTGGTGACGCAGCCGATGGGGAAGACGCGGGCCTTGCCGGCGCGCTGCGCTTGCAGGGCGATGAACTCGGCGGCGGCCTGCTGGTCGACGGCGGGCTCGGTGTTGGGCATGCAGGCGACGCTGGTGAAACCCCCGGCGAGCGCCGCCGCCGCCCCGGTCGCGATCGTCTCGTCCTCCTCGCGGCCCGGCTCGCAGAGGTGGACGTGCATGTCGATCAGCCCCGGCGCGACGATGCGCCCCGCCGCGTCGAGGGTGTCATCCGCGCGCCTTCCCGGCAGCGGCCCGATGGCGACGACGGCGCCGTGCTCGATCCACACGTCCGCCACGCCGTCGAAGCCCTGCGACGGATCGACGACGCGCCCCTGCGTGATGCACAACAAGCCCATGCGCTGGTCTTTCTCGTGGTGGTGGCGAGGAGGGAGATTGATCACCCCAAGCCCCAGGATGAGCGAAGCGATTCCTGGGGGTGAGACGTAACGCGGTTCGACCCCCACCAATCGCTTCGCTCATGGTGGGGCTTGCAGGCGATGGTTAATCAACGCCGAAGCCGAGAGCGGGTCAAGGGTTTTCCGGGAAAGAACACGGGGCGTACAATGACGGCTTGAAACGTGCTGCAATTGAAAGGGGCCAGCCGATGCGAATGCCGACGGGGAACGTGCTGTTGTCGGGGGTGATCTTCGTGGCGGCCGCGATCTACGGCTTCACGCGCGTGCCGACGCTCGACGAACCGATGTCATTCTACGTCGGCGGGGCGGCGGGCTTCGTGCTGGTCGCGGGGCTGCTGCTCTTGGCGCGGTTCCGCTGGTCGCCGGAGTTGTACGCACTGGTCATCCTGGGCGCGATGGGGCTGTTCGCGCAGCGCCTGCTCACGACCGAGTTCAGCGTCAACTGGCTCGTCGGCCTCGTCGGCGGCGCGTTCGGCCTCACCGTGTACCCGGCGCTGCGGCAGGAGATTCGTAGCGCGCCGGAGCCTGAAGCGACGGCGCCGCCGGCTGACGCGACCGCTCCGCAGGCCGACGCAACCGCGCCGCCGCCGCCGTGAGAAACCTCCGTGTCGCGGCGACGCCACTCTGCTAGCCGAACGCATGCACGAAGCCCTTGGGCGGCAGTGGCGTGCGCGTGCCGGCTTGCTCGATGAGGTAGGCGCGGTCGGCGGTGAAGACGCCGACGTGATGCAGCGTGACGCCTGGGACTGGCTGCGTCGCCAGCAGCCGCGCGCCGTCTTCCGGCGACACCGCGAAAGCCAGCTCGAAATCCTCGCCGTCGCTCAGGGCGTGGTCGAGCAGCGTGCGCGCGTCTTTCATGGCGTGGGCGGCGTCGCTGATCGGGACGCGGCCAGCGAACAGCGTCGCGCCGCAGCCGCTTTCCTCGCACAAATGATGCGCGTCGGCGGCCAAACCGTCGCTGAGGTCGATCATCGCGTGGGGCACAACGTGTTGTTGCAGAATCGCGACTTCCTTCACGCGCGGCGTGAAGTCGAGGTGCTTGCCCAGGATGCTGCCTCCGAGCGGGCCGGTCACGAGCAGCCAATCGCCCGGCTTCGCGCCGTCGCGGCGGATCGGGCCGTGCGGGCCTGGCTCGCCCAGCAGCGTCACCGACAGCACGAGCGGGCCGGCCCAACTGTTGGTGTCGCCGCCGACGATGGCGGTGTCGAAGGCGTCGGCCATCGCGCGCAGCCCCGCGTACAGCCCCTCCGCCAGCGTCTGTGTGCCGTGGCGAGGCAGCCCCAGGCTCACCACGGCGGCGACCGGCCTGCCCCCCATCGCCGCGATGTCGCTCAGGTTCACCGCCATCGCCTTGCGGCCCACCCGGTGCGGCCCCGCCTCGGCGAGGATGAAATGGCTTCCTTCGAGCAGCATGTCGGTCGTCACCAGCCAATCGAACTGCGTGCCTCGCACCACCGCGCAGTCGTCGCCCGGCCCCAGCGGCACCTGCGGGTGCGCGGGCGTCTGTCGCCGCAACCAGTCGATGTACGCGAACTCGCTCATGAGGCTGCTCGATCCGCGAGACGCACTTGTTCGACGAAGCGGCGCATCTTCTCCGCCTCCTTGACGCCGGGCCGGTTCTCGACGCCGCTGGCGACATCGACGGCGAACGGGCGCGTCCGCCTCACGGCGTCGGCGACATTGTCCGGCGTCAGGCCCCCCGCGAGCATCCACGGCACGCCTAGGCCGAGGCCTGCGAGCAGTTCCCACGGCGCGACCTGGCCCGTGCCGCCGTACGCGCCAGGGACGTGGGCGTCGAGCAATATCGCTGCCGGCGGCGCTTCGCAGGCGGCGAGGTATTCGCGAATCTTTGAAAGACTCGACACGTCGCGCACGGCGAACGCGGGGACGTAGCGCAGCTCGTCGCAAGGCGCCGCTGGCAGCGCGTCGCCGTGCATCTGCACGACGCGCACGCCAAGCCTTCGCGCGATGAGACGCATCGTGTCGAGCGTTTCGTTGACGAACAGCGCGACCGGCTCGACGAACGGCGGCAGCACGGCGAGGATCGCGCGGGCCTGCTCCTCCGTCACGTATCGAGGCGACTTCGGGTAGAAGTTCAGCCCGATGGCGTCAGCCCCCAGCAGCGACGCCGCGAGGGCGTCGTCGGGCGTGGTGATGCCGCAGATTTTGACGCGGGTTCGTGCGTGCATGATGTTGAAAAACAGAGACCCAGGGACGGCTGTCCCTGGGCTTTCGGGGAGTTACTTCACGACGGCGACGGGGCCGTGGTCGTCGCAGTGGTCGCCGTGCGGGTGGTGCAGGTGGCCGTCG
>JAYSSW010000551.1:0-8051 GCA_043720335.1 Planctomycetia bacterium | reverse complement strand
TCGAAGCCCTGCTCGTAGCCGAACCCGCCGCTGACGCCGGCGTTGCCGGTGAAGCCAGCGGTGGCGTAGCCCTGTTTTTTGAGGAGGTCGGCGAGGGTGACGAGGTCGGGGGAGAGTTCCTTGAGGTTGGCGGTCTTCTGCATGGTGGGGGCGAAGACGGCAAACTTGTTGACCATGCGGTGCTCGGACGGGTAGACGCCGGTGAACCAGGACATGGTCGCCGGAACGGTCCATGAGGCGACCGAGTAGGCGCGGGGAAAGCAGAAACCCTGGCGCGCGAAGGAGTCGATGGCGGGGGTGGTGTCGCGCGGGCAGCCGAAAGCGCCGACGTGGGCCGCCTGCACCGCGTCGAAGCTGACGAAGACGAGGTTGTGGTCCTTGAATCGCCAGCGCGGCGGCGTGGTTTCGGGCGCGGTTTCGACGACTGGCGCGGCGGCCTGCGGCTCGGCGCGGCGCTGGCATCTTCCGCACGCCGCCAGCATCGCCAGGACGGCCAACGACACGGCGCGGATCATGGCTGGCCCTCGCGATAACGGTGTCACGGCGTGCGCGCGACGCGGAAGCTGACGTAGTTGCTGGCTTCGCCCGGCACGAGCCAGAAGCGGCTGGCGGAGCGGCAGCTCGCCTCGTAGACCTGCCACGACCCGCCGCGGACGGCGCGGTGTACGCCTTGCGCGGGGCCTTGCGGATCGACGACGGGGGAGTTGGCGTAGTAGTCCTTGTCGTACCAGTCGGCGCACCATTCCGCCGCGTTGCCGTGCATGTCGTGCAGCCCCGAGGCGTTGGGGGGTAGCTGCCGACCTTGACGGTGCGGCCTGGGGCCTGCCAGCGCGGACCGGAGGCGTATCCCATCGGCGGGCCGGGCTTGACGTTCGCCTCGCGCCCGGTGTTGATGGCGCCGAAGTGGAACGGCCGGGTGGATCCCGCGCGGCAGGCGCCCTCCCATTCCGCCTCGGTCGGCAGCCGATAGCCGCTGCCCCCCAGCACGACGACGGTCGCGCTCTTGATCGTCGCCCCTTCCCGCTTCACATCGTCGAGGCGGTAGTGCGGGGCGTGGCCGTCCAGCTTGCTGAGGCGGTTGCAGAACTCGACGGCGTCGAACCAGGTGACCTGCTCGACGGGGAAGCGGTCGGTCTTGTGGCCGGCGACCCGGTCCTTCCCCGCGCCCTGGTCGGCGAACCAGCTGGGGTTAGCCTTCATCACGCGCTGGTACTCGTCCTGCGTAACCTCGTAGGAGCCGATGAGGAAGATCCGCGTCAGCTTGACCGGATGCGGCGACTCGCCGGCGCGCTGGCCGTTCTCGTTCTTCGGCGATCCCATCTCGAACTCGACCGGGTCGATGGGGGACATCTCCAGGCCGGTCGACTTGCTGACGCGGTTCGCCGCGATGATCTTGCGCTCGAGATGCTTGGCTCGGCGGCGCAGCTCGATGCTGTCGCCCAGCCTGGCGCTGCGCAGTGCAGGCAAGGCGCCTTCGCCGAGTGCGAACAGCTCCTTGGCGGCGGCCTCGCGGCGGGAGAACGTCTCGTCGCCGAGCTGCTGCACCAGCGCCACGATCTTCCCGTCGACGGGGGTCGGGTCGGGCTGCGGGCGCGCCGCCGCCAACACCGCGAGCAATGCCACCACGCTTGCTTGAAGTCGGAACCACGTCATGATCCGGTCCTCCCTTGGCTACGGGGAGTATACCGCAATCGCCGGGGCGCCGAAACACTCGACTTGGGAAGTCGTGGACAAAGTTTGACCGGCGACGAAACGCGAAAAATCCCCGCCGGGGAGAGTCGCTCGTCGCGGCGGGGATGGGGTTGATTCGCTCGGTACGCTGGGCTATGCCGCCAGGGCGACCTTTTCCTTCATCGGCACGGGGATGGTGCTCTGCTGCATCCAGCGGCCCGAGTCGGGCGCCCCCTGCCAGCGCTGCAGGGCGATGCTCGTGACCCGGCCTCGCTCCTCCTCGTCCAGCACTTCGAAGAACGCCTGGCGCACGCCGGCGCGAACCTGGGGGGATGAACGGTTCAGGTAAAGCAGCTGCTCCGGGCGATCCTCGAACACCGCCACCGCGCGCCAGACCTGGGGCTTCGTTTCCGTCTGATAATTCATGGGTCGGACCCTCCTTGGTCGATTTCGGAACCACACTCGCTCCTGAGTGCTAAAAGAACTGGAAAAGAACATTCCAGTCAAGCCCGGTTTCTCGCGGCAATGCCGGCGTGAAGCGCGTCGAGCGACGGAAAAACGCCCCTCAAGCCCGCTGCCGCTACGCGGCGGGGACGCTACGCCCAGGCTCGCGCTTGCGCCGCCACGCCAGCCACGCCGACGCGACGGCGAGCCACGCCAGCGGCGGGACGAGCACCCAGCGCCACGGCGCCGCCTGCGGCACGTCCCAGACGCGGAGGCAGTGGCCGTCGGTGTGGCCGGGGCTTTCTTGGAGCGTGACCCACGTCGTGCCGTCTTTCGACAAAGCCGCCCTTTCATCGAAGGGATGGCCACGCCACTCGTCGACGAAATGATGCACCCGCGCCAGCGTTCGGCCGGTCGCAAGATCGAACACGCGCTGGTCGGTCCTGCTCAGCGGGAACAACTTCGGCAGCCATGCGTTCATCTTCTGCTGCCACCACGGGACCTTCGTCGGGTCGATGGTCTCGGTGAAGATGCCGCGATTTTCGCTGCCGTGCGAGTAGTCGCTGTTCATGTCATGGATCTTGTGGATGCGCTGGCCCGTTTCCGTCTTCAAGACGGTGACGCTGCGGCGAATGTTCGGCGGCGTGCCGGCGAAAAAGTTCAACAGCGCCAACTTGCTGCCGTTCTCAAGGAAAAGAGAACCAAATAAGCCACCCTCGATGATGTCGTACTCGCGGCTCCATCGCTCCGCGCCGGTCGCAACATCCCACTGGGCGAGCCGTTTTGGCTTTTCGCCGTTATTCCAATGCTCGCTCGCAAGCAAGGCCATGATCGCTTGCGAATCGGGGGTGAAGAAGAATCTATTCAGATATTCACCGGGAAGCTCGATCTGGCGAATCCGCTTGAGCGAATGAAGATCCCAGAGCTGAAGGGAACTACCGCCCTCCTCGGACGTGACCAGCAGCAGAGTCCGGCTGTCTGGGGAGATATCCCCCATCCCCATCCCCACATGCAGGTGCTTCGACGAAAGCAGGATGCGGCCGCGCTCCTGCAACGTGCGAAGATCCCACACTTCCAGCCAGCGCTGGGTTCGTTTCTCGAGAACGCGGTCACGGTCCTCCATGTCGATCACCAGGGTCCAGCCGTCGGGAGAGAGAGCACGGAACGGATCGACACGGTCCCAGCTCATCAACATCTTGCCCGTGGCGAGTTCCTGGAGGCAGAGATGGCTGTCCTGCTTCCGCTCGAAGTGTCGGCCGTACAGCACCGCCGTGCCGCCGCGCGCATGCCAGCCATCCCAGCGGACGCTCAGCCAGCCAACGTCCGCGACTTCCCTGCCTGTCTCCAGTTCGTAGATTTTCGACGCGGACGGTTTTTCGAACGCCACCCGCACATGCCTTCCGTCCGGCGAGAAGTTGACCACACGCTGCGCACGCACGCTGATGGACCAAGTGCGGTCATTCCGCCAATCGGCGCAGTGGAGAGTGTCCGAGCCTGCCCGCAGCAGGTAGCGTTGGTCGGGCGACACGCGGACGAAGCCGGAATCGGCATCCGACTTGCTGTCGTAGGATCGCAGGCAGGCGCCGCTGCGGGTGTCCCAAACCTGGAGCGGCCCGCAGAATCGCTTGCCGTTGCTGGCGTAGGTAACGAGCGTCGCGCCGTCGGCGGACAGCGACACGGGCCAAAGCCGTCCCTCAATCACGCGGCGAGGATGCGGCGGGACGACGGCGTACAGCGCCGCCGCGAGCAGCAGCGGGACCGCGACCAGCAGGAGGAGGCGTCGTTTCATGGGGGGCTGCTTCATGAAGACGGTGCGGCAGGAAGGCGTGATGTTGACGCTGGGCTTCGATCAAAGCAATGGTTAGAATATCCGAAGCGGGAAAGTCTTGCGGAAGCCAGGCGATGGAGAATCGCGATGAGCACCAGGGAAGCGCTGGGGAAGCTGCTGGAAGCGATGCCGGAGGAGCGGGTGCGTGAAGTGCTCGATTTCGCCGTATTCCTGCAGGGCCAGGAAGAGCAATCGGGATGGCGACGGTTCGGCCAAGCGCAGCTCGCCCGCGCCTATGGGCCTGACGAACCGGAGTACACGCTCGCCGAGGTGAAGCAGGAGAACCGGCCGTGAACCCGGGCGATGTGGTCCTCATTCCTCTGGCGCAGTTCGCTGGGGCAGCGCCAAAGCTGCGTCCGGCCTTGCTGCTGGCTCTGCTGCGAGGCCCGTATCAGAACCTGCTTCTTTGCGGCATCAGCACGCAGCTCCAGCAACTCCAATCCGGCTGGGATGAACTCGTGCAGTCGGCCGATTCGGACTTCACTTCGAGCGGCCTGCATCGCGATTCGGTGATTCGGTTGAGCTACCTGTACGCAGCCGACTTGAGCGAAGTCGCTGGTGTCATTGGAGCGATTGATCCCACGAGGCACCAGCGATTGTGCGAGCGATTGTCCCAGCATTTGCGGCCGTGAACCTTCGCGGCTCCCGCGCCTCCGGCTTTCTCTCTCTGCCTTTTCCTCTGCGTCTCTGCGTCTCTGCGTCTCTGCGGTTGGTCCCCGAAGCTACCGCAAAATCGCATGGATCGGGGCGCCGTGGTCGATGGCGAGGCGTTGGCGGCCGGGGATCGTGAGGCGGTGCGAGTCGAGGCCGAGCTGGTGCAGGATCGTGGCGTGGATGTCGGTGACGTAGTGGCGATCCTCCTCGGCGTGGAAGCCGAGTTCGTCGGTGGCGCCATGCGTGATGCCTCCGCGCACGCCTCCGCCGGCGAGCCAGGCGGAGAAGCCGTAGATGTGGTGGTCGCGGCCGTCGCTGCCCTGCGTGCCGGGGGTGCGGCCGAACTCGGTTGCGAAGACAACGATCGTGTCGTCGAGCAGGCCGCGCTGCTTGAGGTCGGCGAGCAGGCCGGCGATGGGGCGGTCGATGGCCAGGCAGTTGCGCGAATGGTTGTCGCGCAGCCCGCCGTGGGCGTCCCAGGCGCCCGCCCCGCCGCCGCCGTGCTGGATCTGCACGAAGCGCACGCCGCGCTCGACGAGTCGCCGGGCTGCCAGACAGACCGTGCCAAAGTCGCGCGTCGGGCCGCTGTCGATGCCGTACAGGCGTTGTGTCGCTGGCGTTTCGTCGCTGAGGCGCATCGCTTCGGGGAGCGATTCCTGCATGCGGAACGCGAGTTCGTAGGAGCGGATGCGCGCTTCCAACGACGTGTCGCCGGGGTACTGCCGGGCGCGCTGGCGGTTGAGCTGGCCGACGAGGTCGAAGCCGACGCGCTGCTCGTCGGTGCGCTGGTCGCGTTCGGGGCGGACGAAGTCGAGGGGTCGGGCGGCGTCGATGCGGAGCGGGACGGCGTCGTGGGCGGGGCCGAGGAAGTGGCCGTCGCGGTCGTTCCAGTAGGGGCGGACGCCGAACGAGACGAAGTGGGGGAGGTTGTCGTTGAGCGAGGCGAGGCCGTGGCTGACCCAGCCGCCGAGCGTGGGGTGCTGGCCGTCGAGCATGTGCCTGCCGGAGTGGAACTGCGTCTGGGCGCCGTGGTTGTTGTCGGTGGTCCACAGCGAGCGGACGATGGCGAGGTCGTCGACCATGCCGCCGACTTGCGGGAACCAATCAGAGACTTCGATGCCGGCCTGGCCTCGCTTGCGGAAGCCGATCTGCAAGGGCAGGATGCGGTCGCGCTGCTGGCCGTTGGCGTCGTTGACGACGACGACGCGGTTGTTCCGCGCCAGCCGTTCCGGCGACATCACCCCATGATACGGCGTCTCGGCGATGGTCCGGCCAGCGTAGCGGTTGAGCATCGGCTTGGGGTCGAAGCTCTCCAGGTGGCTGACCCCGCCGTTCATGAACAGCCAGATCACGCTCTTCGCCTTCGGCGGGAAGTGCGGCCGGCCGTCGGGGGGCGCCCAGCGCGGCTCGTCGGCGATCCCGTCGCGGTGCAGCATCGCCCCCAGCGCGACGCCGAACAGCCCCATCGCGGAGTGCTTCATGAACTGGCGGCGCGTGGCTTCGTGCGGCATGGCGATCCCCTCGGCGTGATGTTCCACCACCGATGGTATCGCGTTTGATTGCGTGGCTCCACTGCAAAATGCCCAACGGCGAGCCGAAGCCCCGTGAGGGGCCGGGTACTGGCGACGCCGCAGGCGAGCCGCGCGGCCGCGTCCTGGACGCTTCACGCGACTCCTCGCATGCGGCATCGGCGGCACCCAGCCCCCCACGGGGCTTGGCTCGCCAGGGATTCTTCAATCAATACACGCGCTGCACCAGGCCGAGTTCCACGCTGCGATCCTGCAGTTCGCGGAAGCTCTCAGCGCGGCGAGGTTCCATCGTTTCGTCGAAGCCGCGCGGGCTGAGGCGGATCACGCTCGCGGCTTCCTTCGTCGGCGTGCGAGGCTCGGCCAACTTGCGGATGAGCTGCTCAACGAAGCCGGGCAGCATGCCGGGCACGACCACGTCGATGTCGAAGTTCAGGTTGTTCTCGCTGTTCTCGAACTTCAACTTCACCACCATGCCTTGATTGCAGACGCCCAAGCCGACGGTCACTCGGTTCGTATCCTCCTTCGCCTTCTCCTGCGCGAAGCACGCCGTCGGCGCCAGCACGAACACCCCGGCCAGCACGGCCCCGATGCGGAAACCCTTCATCATGTGCGAATCCTTTCGCGATTGAGAAACCATCCGTGATTCGATTCCAAGCCCCAGGATGAGCAACGCGATTCCTGGAGGTTCGACCCCCACCAATCGCTTCGCTCATGGTGGGGCTTGGCGCTATACCTTTGCGAAGCGGAAGTGCCGCGCTACCGCCGGGGGGACGTTCATCGGCACGATGTCCTCGCCGATCTGGTGGCGGCTGATCTTCTCCTGCAAATAGTCGGTCAGCGTCTGCAAGCGCTCGCGCTCCGGCGCCGGCACGAACGGCATCTTCAGGCCGCGGATCCACAGGTACTCGAAGTACGACAGCGTGCCGTCCGGCTTCAGCAGCCGCTCGTAGCTGCGGAAGATGTCCTCCACCAGCGTCATCGGAAAGTTGTTCAGCGGCAGCCCCGACACCATCACGTCGTAGCAGCGTTCGCCCGGCACCTCCTGAAGCGGCATGTGCAGGATCGTCGTCTGCTCCGCGACGCGCTGGAACGCCGGCTCCTCCGCGAAGCGCTGGCGCAGGTGCGCCACGAACTCGGCGTTGATCTCGACGATGTCGAATCGGTCGCCCGGCTGCAAACAGCGGACGATCTCCGCCGTCACCGCCCCCGTCCCCGGCCCGATCTCCAGCACCCGGCGCGGCGCCGGCCTCATGCGCAGCGGACGCGCCAAAGCGCGGGCCAGCGCCCGGCTGCTCGGCAGGATCGACCCCGTGGTCGTGTACTGCTCGCGGAACTGCCGGTAGAACTGGCGACAATCGTTCAGGTACTGCATGCGTGCCTCAAGGGGGTAGGTCGCGGAAGCGGGCGGAGCATAGCGTTTTTTTCCAGCAGAGCAACACGAACCCGCGCGGGTGAAACAGCCCGCCGCGCAGTCGCCGCAGCTTGCGTGATTGCCACTGCGCTCGAAGCGACCAGGTTTGAAATACGGGAGAGGCGGCACGTTGTAAAATGGCTTCCAAAAACCACCGAACTTCCAACCGCCATGCGAAACGCGCGTGGTCCCCATATAGCCCCCGGCTTGCTGCGGGGTGACGCGCCACCCACGTCCGTAAAAATCACCCCGCGCAACCACCGCCCCAGCGCACCCGTAGGCGAATCCACAACAAAATCGCTCCAATTCCGCAGGCGCAACTTGTTCCACATCAACGAGTTAAGAAAAAGATTCAAGATTTTGCCTTAAAATTGATTGACATGCGGGGGGGGGCAAAGTTTAGTATAGTAGACGTGACGCTGCCAAGGTTCCCCAAGACCAGGGGCCGGTGTATGTCGCGGTTCGCAGGACACTTCCTGAAATTCCTCGGCCTGCTGCTCCTCGCCGCAGCCGC
>JAYSSW010000550.1:0-3843 GCA_043720335.1 Planctomycetia bacterium | reverse complement strand
AAAGCCCAGGGCTGCTGCCCTGGGGATTTGCATGCCCAGGGCAGCAGCCCTGGGCTTTCGGCCATTCGGAGGAAACCAGCATGCGGACCAGCGGGCGCGGGCTTCTGGAGCACCTGATCGACTACGCGGGGCTGTTCCCGCCGGCGAAGCTGCCGCTCGATGAATCACTTCGGAAGTACGCCGAGCATCTGCACGCGCCCGAGGCGTGGCTGCTGGGCCGCTTCGTCTGCCCGGTCGCCCAGCTCGCCGACGCCGGCCGCTGGCTGCACGCCAACCCGCCGCCGTCGCGCCGCTCCATCGCGGCGCTGGCGAGGCCGATCGCTTCGCCCGATGCGTGGAGCGTGCAGTTCGGCGAAGACCTGGCCGCCATCGCCGCCAGCAAAGCCAGCCTCGGCAAGCACGCCGTCGTCGATGTCGTCGAGACGCCGTTCCCCGCGAGCGCGATTCCCTCATTGCCTGGCCTCGTCGAAACGCTGACGCAAGCGGACCTGACGGCGTATCTCGAAGTTTCCGCCGACGGCGTCGAAGCGACGCTGAGCGCGATCCAGGCGTTGAAGACGAAACGGCTCGGCATGAAGCTGCGCTGCGGCGGCGTGACGGCGGCCGCCTTCCCGTCGTCAGTGGTGATTGCGTCGTTCCTCGCGAACTGCGCTATCACTGGCGTCGCCTGCAAGATGACGGCCGGCCTGCACCACCCGCTGCCCCATTTCGACGAGGTGCTGCAAGTTCGCCACCACGGCTTCCTCAACGTCTTCCTCGCCGGCTTGCTCGCCTTCAACGGCTCTGTCAGCGAAAGTGAAATGGTCGCGCTGCTCGACGAGCCGTCGCCCGATGCGTTTCGTTTCGCGGAGTACGTCGTCGCTTGGAAGGGCCATGTGATTTCGGTCGACGCGATTCGTCTGCATCGTCAGCGCGGCGTGATCTCGCTGGGCAGCTGCAGCATCGACGAGCCGGTCGCCGACCTGCGTGCGCTGGGGCTGCTGCCGTGACGTGGGACGCGCCGCCGTTCTTGTGGTTGAAGCCTCCTCGCAACCCATCGCGTCGCTCATGGCGAGGCTTGGGCGCTTTCGATCTGCAATCTCGAATCTGAAATCTGCAATCCAAAGGAGTCCGACATGTCGAACGAAAGTCGACGCCAGTTTTTGCAAGCGGGGCTGACGCTGGGGGCGGCCGGGGTGCTGTTGCCGGCGTCCGCTGCACCGACCGAGGCGAGCGGCGACCTGGGCAGCTACGCCCGTGTGCTGGCGCAGGAGCAGCCCCCCGCCGCGCAACCCCCTGTCGCCCAGCCGCCCGCGCCGCCGATCCAGCCGTGGCGCGTGACGGAGGACAACATCCTTGGCCCGTATCATCGAGCCAACGCGCCGTTCCGGGGCAAGGTGACGCCGCCGCTCGCCGCCGGCACGGTGCTGCTCATCAGCGGCCGCGTCTTCGGCCACGATACGCGAAGGCCCCTCGTCAGTGCTGTCATCGACATCTGGCAGGCCGACATGAACGGCCGCTACGACAACGACGACCCCCGCAATCCGCCCGCCGCCAACGTCTTCCTCAACCGCTGTCGGCTCATCACCGACGACAACGGCTTCTACGAGTACGAGTCGATCCACCCCGGCGCCTACCAGGTCGGCCCCAACGCCTGGCGCCCGCCCCACATCCATTATTTGGTTCGCCATCCCGGCTACCGCCAGCTCGTCACGCAGCTCTACTTCCGCGGGGACCCGCACCAGCGCGAGGACCAGTTCATCCGCCCGTCGCTCGTCATCGACCTGGCCGAACGCCGCATCGGCAACGCGACCTACAAAGCCGGCAGCTTCCCCATCGTGCTGGCGCCGATGCCGCGCTAACACTCCGTCAACCGTCGACGAGCGGTTGTCGTAGACAGACCGGGAAGCATCGGTTCGCGAGAGAGAGGGGAGATGGCCCAGGCATTCGCCGTTCGCGTCGTTTTGCAGGCGCTCGACGACGTTCGACTGCACGCCCACCACGCGGCGGCGCTGTACGGGCTGCTGGCGGCGGCGTTCGGCGCGGTCCGCGCCGGCGCCGAGGGCATCCCCGACGGCGTGCTGCTCGACGCCCCGGAGCAGTGCCGCACCCGCGTCACTCGCCACGAACGCTACGCCTTCGGCGCGACGCTGCTGGCCGAGTCGCCGACGGCGGCGCAGCAGCTTCTGGGCGAGCTGGCCACCGGGCTGGCGACGCTCGGCGCACGCCCCGCCCCGGATCGCCCGGCGTGGGGGGGCAACTTCGTCGTCGCCAGCGTCGAAGATCGCGTCGCGAATTCGCTTTGCTCCTCCACAACTCGGTTGGCGCCGATCCCCGCGCCGCGCTGGGACGACGAAGCCAACCAGCTCGCCGCGCTCGGCCACGCCACGCTGCGCTTCACGGCGCCGCTGCGCTGTGAGCGCGGCGACCACGACCGCCGGCCGGGGCACGCCTATTTCGACCGCGAGTGCTTTCCCGTGCCGTCGTTCCTGTTTCGGCTGGGGCAGCGGCTGGCGCGCTGGGGGCTGATCGACGAGGGCGAAGTCCGCAAGGACGCTGCCGGGCGGTTGACGGCCAACGAGCTGGTCTGGCTCGACCTGACGTACGGCCCGCCGCAGCGTCGCAAGCCGACCGGCGGCGCCGTCGGCCGCGTCCGCATCGACAACCTCGACATGGCCACCGCCCGGCTGCTCGTCCGGGGGCAATACGCACGAGTCGGCGAAGGGACCAAGTTCGGCTTCGGCGCCTACCGCGTCGAGGAGCTTGGCCCCGACCCCTTCCCCTGCCCGCGCGCCGTGTCACTACTGGACCTCGCCCTGCGCACCGCGCCGGCCGATCCGCTCGTCCTTCACACGGTCGAACAGCTCTGGCGCGGCGCCTACCTGCCCGGCCCCGTGACCCGGCTGACGATCCCGCTGCCCGGCGGCGGCGAGCGCATCATCACGCTCCCCACCGCAGCGGACGCGGCCCTCCAGCGGGCGGTGCGCGACGCCCTCGCGCCGGCGCTGGCCCGCTTCTTCGAGGATTCGTCCCTGGCGACTCGGCACATTGTGCAAGCCGTCCCGCGCGACGGCTTCCGCTTCGCGCTGCGGGCCGACTGCGTGCGGAACTTCGACGCCATCGACCACGGCGAACTTTGGCGCCGGCTGGAGGCGCAGCTCGCCGACGACGCGCTGGTCGCGCTACTGCGGGCGTGGACCTCTTCCACATCACCGGGGCTGCCGGCGGGGTCGCCGCTGGCGCCGCTGCTGGCCGACGTGCTGCTCGACGACTTCCAAGCCGAAGCGCTGCACGCAGGCTCCCGCCTGGCCCGGCACGACGGCGACCTCTTCGTGCTGTCGCGCACCCTCCAGCAAGCCGCCGGCTGGTACGACGCCGCCTGGCATCAAGCCGAAGCGCTGGAAGCCGCCCTGAACCGCACGCAGCCCGCCGACGTGGCGCCGCAGTTCGACCACCTCGGCCACCGCTTCACCCGCACCGCCGCCCGCTGGAGCGCGACGCCGCTTGCGTCGCCGCCTTCGCTGCTCCCCCTTGGCACGCCCCCGCGACGCGGGTAGAATGCTGGCGGTGTGAGGCCGGTTGCGGCCTATTGAGACTTCCATCCGCCATACTTACCGTCGTACTGTTGCTTTGCAACATGGGGCCGTTCGCGGCCCTTTGAAACGGAGTGCATCTCCCGCAACAGACCGGCCTCCACGATGTGTTGCAACATGGGGCCGTTCGCGGCCCATTGAAACTCTCGCGACTCCAACTGCTCCAGCTGAAGGCTCAGAGCGTGTGAAAAAATCGAAAACACGGAAAATCAGGGGTGTTTCAGGCCGCCAGACTCGCCATTACAGCCTTCGGATTGCAGATTTCCGTGCC